>CAZPCE010000021.1:4510-20853 GCA_964584915.1 uncultured Arenimonas sp.
TATGCGCAAGCGTGATATAGCGAACACCGCGGGCATGGAATTTTGCGAGCTGAGCTAGGTCGTCGCCAATCGGTGCGCCATTCTCCATGCCGAATGCGAGCAACACGTGGCCATTTTCGCGTAACCGATCAACATCTGCCGGAGTTGTCACGATGGCGAATTTATCGGGGTTACGCTGTACCAGCGCTTCGACAGCATCTATTTGCATATTCGCGATTTGGCGCGCCTTGTTCTGCTTGTCTTCGCCGGGCGAGGTGTAGATCGACATGAATGCAATATCAAGGCCGCCCTGACGCGCTTTCGGGTAATCGAATTCCCGGTCGGTAGCGATACCCAGATCCCGCCATTCCACCAACAACTCGGTGGGTGCATCGATATGGGTATCGACAATAACCGCATCCTGCGCGAGCTGGTTTGCATCCGCAGCCAACGCATGAGTAGTGATCAGCAAGCTACCGACAAGAATGGAAAGAAGTCTGCGCATGGGTATTCCTGATGTAGTTGATAATATTGGCCGGTTACGATGCTGCTGTTGCTTCTTCAGGTGATGAATCCCGGCTAGCCGTTTGATTCCTGCCGGCATGTTTGGCGCGATAAAGAGCGCGGTCGGCCACTTCCAGCCACTCGCGCAAACCCAGTTCATTGCCGGGTTGTGCGATACCGATACTGATCGAACACTGCAGTTCGGGTGCATGACTGAAATTAACGTTTTCAACCGCCATGCGAATTTTTTCCGCGATCGCTTCAGCTTCGTGCAACTGCACCGGCAATACGACGGCGAACTCGTCGCCACCGAGTCGTCCGGCGTGGCTGTTGGCGGGCAGATAGCCCTGGATCAATTCGGCGATGCCACGCAACACATCATCGCCGACCGCGTGGCCATGGCAATCATTGATGTCCTTGAATTGGTCGACATCGAGTAGCATCACGGTGACATGGCCGCCATTGGCGCGATGTTGCTGCAACAGATTTTCCGCAAGCGTTTGCCAGTGTCCGCGACTACCCAGTCCGGTAAGTGTGTCGATGCGGCTGAGCTGTTCGAGTTTCAGATTCTGCTGCTGAACTTTACGCACCAGATGATAACTGCTCATGCTGACGGCGATAGTGTGGATAACCAGAATGGGCAAGGTTGCCAGCATTACCGTCATGCTGGTGTAAGGCTGAAATGCAAAACCGGTCAGCAGGCTTCCTGCAAGCAATGCCACAAACATGCCGGGCAGGGAACGCAACCACAAGCCGCGAACTCCGGTGTTAATCTTGTCCGACATGACCACGGCCAAAAGCACGGCCGAGGGCAGCGCATTGAAATGCATCAAGGGCACCCAGCTGCCGGCGATGAAGGAATCGAACACGAAATTCTGCAATTCCTGCCGCAAGGGATCGCGACTGCGACGGGCGAGCAAATAGGCGATATGCGGCCACAGCAGGCAGCTGAATAAAATCCATACCCAATTGACCGGCGATGATTGCAGTTCCCACATGACGGCACTGACCGACAATCCGGCCAAGCCCATGCCAAGAACCCGCAAACCATAGGTTCGCTGTGGCAGGTTCTTGAGTCGGGTTGCCTGGTCGCTGCTGCTGGTTGCCGTCATGCCATCGTCCCCTGCGATGAGATGAACATCATAGCCGATAGTGCGTGAAGGCGAGCCCCGGCCTCTGCCTATTTGCGGCTAAACCACCAGAAGAATCCGATCAGCCCAAGAAGCACCGCAATGCCGATTTTCTTGACTATGCCGGAACGGGAGGCTTGGCCGGGTAGCGCGCTGCGATCGTAATCGCCATAGAACAGTCGTGCACGAATCGCCTTTGGTTCCAGGTTCTTTCTGCTGTTGAGCGTCAAGGACACTGCGGCCGAACCCGGCGGCAACATGTAGCTATGCGACTCGCGACCTACCCAGACGGCTTCGGGTGTGCCGTTGATATTGATCGCACTCTCGCCCATGAAGGCAGTGCGTATGCCGATCACGCTGTCGGCGATGGGAATGCTGCATGGATCGCCTGAATTTTCCTGCGCGCATTCAATGCCAATGTCGATGATGGCTTCGCCGTCTTCGTCATTCGGGCGAGTGGCAGCATAGTCGACGACCAGCGTTACCGGGCCTTTGCTGTTATCTATTTTGAAATCACCAAGGCGTAGATCGCTCCATTCCCCTTCCTTGGGTTGAACATCCTTGCCGCTCCAGGATTTATCCAGGATGATTTCCAACGGCTTCTCGGGGTCGTCGCTTTCCAGCACCATCGGCAGCGTGCTTGAATCGGCAAATGCGTTGAACGAAAGCGAAAGTAAGAATGCAAACAGCAAGATTGAACGATGTATCGTTGATGTATTGGTCATGATCGGATTGTCTTTGTCGTGAATACGGAATTATTCGATAACCCGCCAGCCGCCGGGACCGTCGAAGACCATCATTTCGCCTTCGAGCATTTCGGGCGTTTCCTTGACGGGCGGGTAGCTGACCATCAACGAGACTTTGCAGGTATAGGCGTAGTTGCCACCGGTGCAGCCGTGCTTGGTGAGAGCGTGCAACTTGAGATTGAACGAGATGTTCTGGAAGGCGCCTGCATTGCCCATGTTGATCTTGATGCCGCCACGGTCATTGGCATGTTCAAGCTGGTCCTGAACCGCATCGAAAAGCTCGTCACGGCTTGGTTCGCCGCCGCGGATATGGCAGCCGGTTGCCAACAGCAAGGTCGCCAATAAGCCTGGCATGAGCGTTTTTTTCATTGGCGTGTTCCGTGTGCCGGGTGCTTGGTGTGTTGGCGACGATACTATCAAATCAATAACGCAATCGTCAGCTTCCGGGCGCAGGCTCTGGAACACGGTGCTAAAATACCCGCACCTTCTAGAATACTGTGCCTGCATGTCTCTGCGTATCAACGACATCAAATTGCCGCTCGATCACAGCGAAACCGATTTAAGCAAGGCAGTGCTTGAAACGCTAGGTATTTCCGCCGCTGATTTGCGGGACATCAGCGTCTACAAGCGGGCTTACGATGCCCGCAAAAAATCGGACATCAGCCTGATCTACAATCTGGACGTGGTATTGGATGCTGGTATGGAAAAAGCGGTGCTGGCCAAATTTTCCGGTTCGGGAAAAGTCATGCCAAGCCCGGATACAACGTACAAATTCGTCGCCCGGGCGAATGCGGATTTCCCGGACCTAACGCAGCGACGCCCGATCATCATCGGTTTTGGGCCTTGCGGCATTTTGACCGCCTTGGTGCTGGCGCAGATGGGGTTTAAACCTATTGTATTAGAACGTGGCAAAGCGGTTCGAGAACGCACCAAAGATACTTGGGGCCTGTGGCGCAAGCGCGAACTCAATCCTGAATCCAATGTGCAGTTTGGCGAAGGTGGTGCGGGAACTTTCTCCGATGGCAAGCTTTATAGCCAGATAAAGGACAAATTCCACTATGGCCGCAAGGTGTTGACCGAATTCGTGAAGTCGGGTGCTCCGGAAGAAATCATGTATGTCAGCAAGCCACATATCGGCACCTTCAAGCTGGTGACGATGGTGGAAAAGATGCGGGCGGAAATCATCTCGCTGGGCGGCGAGATACGTTTCGGCCAGCGGGTTGAAAAAATCCTTATCGAAAATGGCCAGTCAACCGGTGTTGGCTTGGCCTCCGGTGAAATCCTGCACAGCCGCCATATCGTGCTCGCGATCGGCCACAGTGCCCGCGACACATTCCAGATGTTGTTCGACAACGGGGTTTACATCGAACCCAAGCCATTTTCGATCGGTTTCCGGATCGAGCACCCGCAATCGGTGATCGACCAGGCCCGTTTCGGAAAATTCGCTGGCAATCCAATTTTGGGCGCTGCCGATTACAAGTTGGTGCACCATTGCAAAAATGGCCGCAGCGTCTACAGTTTCTGCATGTGCCCGGGCGGCACCGTGGTGGCGGCAACATCCGAAGTCGGCCGCGTCGTCACCAATGGCATGAGCCAGTATTCGCGCAACGAACGCAATGCCAACTCGGCAATCGTGGTGGGTATCGATCCGGAAAAAGACTATCCGGGACATCCGCTGGCCGGTATCGATCTGCAGAGAAAGCTGGAAGAACGTGCATACGAAGTGGGCGGAAAAAACTACGATGCACCGGCGCAGTTGGTCGGAGATTTCCTACGCGACAAGGCATCGACAGAATTGGGTACGGTGATCCCATCCTACAAACCGGGTATCAGGCTATGCAATTTGGCCGAAGTGTTGCCGCCGTTTGCGATTGCCGCGATTCGTGAAGCCATTCCCGAATTCAACAAGCAGATACAGGGATTTGCCATGAACGATGCTATGTTGACTGCCGTGGAAACACGTACGTCGTCGCCGATTTGCATCAAGCGCGATAGTGCGTCGTTGCAAAGCATCAATACCAAGGGTTTGTACCCCGGTGGCGAAGGCGCGGGGTATGCTGGTGGAATCCTGTCGGCAGCCGTCGACGGGATAAAAATCGCGGAAGCGGTGGCGAGGGATTTGCTAGGGACCGATGCAGCGAAATAAAGAGTTTTCCAGATCGACGATAGAAATGATCAATCAAGAAATGCCATGGGAGTTATCGTGAAATTATCGAGTCAGAATCCAGCAAAAATCATCCACTTAATGATTCTGGCAGTCGTTTCTCTGCTTGCGGCGCTTCCCGCTTCGGCGCTTCCGCCGGTTGCCTGGTCGCGAAACGTTTTTTACGATGTCAGCGAAAAAGTCGGCACTGATGGCATCAGTGAAGATTTTTATCCTGCGGGAGAGTCTTCGAAGCGATGGACTGAACGTGTCCTTGTCAGAAAGCTGACCGGAGTTTCCGGCAAGCCCCTGAACGAACTGATGGAAAAATTGCGTACGGAATATTCCGCCGATTGCGCGCAGTCGAATTCGATCGACATGCAGGAAGGCCAGAAATTTGGCGGGGTCGACGCACTCCATGTCTGGTTTTGCTATCGGGAGAATACCGGTGACCAGGGGCGCCTGGAGTTCGCGAAGCTGGTTCGTAGCGGCGAGTATGTTTATCTGATGGTCGCCGGTGGCCACGTCCGTGCCTATTCCGAAAACTCCATTCCGAAGGAAGTCGATCGCCAGAACCGCTGGATCGAAGCGGTGAGCCGATTCGTTGTTTGCAGCAAGTTGACGCAAATTCAGTGCGTGCCCGGCGATGCCCTGTTTGGCCGCACTCCGGTGATTGCTCCCACGGCGGATGAACAAGCCGAAATAGCGCTCGCGGTAAAACGTGGCAAAGCCCTGTACAACCAGGACTACATTGCCTGGCATGGTACGGATTTTGCCGTGGCAAAAAAGATGCAGCAGAAACCCGGTAAAGGCATGGGATTTATTGCGATTCCCTCCGAGGGCCGCGCAGGCACTTTTTATCTATTGTCCAAGGGCGAGAATGAACAGCTCCAGGCGGATAGTTTCATTGCGGCACCGGACGGCAAGTTCACGGTGGGGGCTCATCTCGACGTGTTGCCGGAGTCACTGGCTATCCGTGTAAAAGCATTGAACACCGCCCGTGATGCAAAGTTTTCGATGTGCAGCGACGCCTTGAATACGGCCGTGATCCAGCATGAAAACGGCACTGACTGGTGGGTTTACATGATGTCTGCAACGAAAAAATTCGAGGAAGTCTGGATCGGCGGACATTCAAGGATTCATGTGTCTGCCGATGGCGCAAAGGTATTGTCCGTTACGCCATCGACAAAGGCATGCCTGTCGTTCGATGCAGTGCAATTGCGCTCGGCGAGCCGAAACAACGCCAATCCGATTACGCAAATCCTTACCAACACACCTAACGAATACCACGTCATGCAGTCGCTCACGCACGCGGTGCCGATAATGGTGGTGACCGACGCCGGCGTGTGGCGGGTGAGTGGTGACAAGATAGAAAAGTTCTCGACCGATCAAGCGAAAAAATGAGGCATTCGCTGGCGCGCTCTTGGAGTGCCGGCGAATGAGAAGAAGCCCTTTATGCAGGCTTCATTCGCACTTGTGGACGGAATGCCACATTGTCTGTGTCGCTCATCAACTGGCATTCGCCGTCCTGGATCATTGCGGTGAGCCGCATGCCGCGTTGCAATAGTCTGGTCGAGGCTTCGACGGCAGCACCGTCGAGATCGATAACGGTAAGATTCTTCAATCGTGCCAGCGAGGCCGAGTTTTTCGTCCACCAGATATCGGAAGCATTGCCGTTGTAGGTAACGATTACAACCTGCTGGGCGCGTCCGCAGGCTTTGCGAATGCGGGATTCGTCCGGTTGGCCCAGATCGATCCATTGTTCGATATCGCCGGTGTAATCACGGCGCCATAAATCCGGATCATCGTCACTGCTCAGCCCGCGTCCGAATTCCAGGCGTTCTTCTGCCAACAAGGCGAAAGTGATCAGGCGCGCCATCAATCGCAGGTCGGTTTCGGAGGGATGTTGTGCCAGCGTCAGATTGTGCAGAGCGTAATAGTGGCGGTCCATGTCGCTGACTTGCAGTTCGGCTTTGTAAACGGTTGCTTTGGGTGCCATCGATAAAGCCTGGTCTGTACGGATTAGGGCCGCCATTGTAACCGCTAGGGCCCGCAAACATCCGCGCATGAAAAAGCCGGCATTACGCCGGCTTTTTCGTTTCTTGTCTTGTCTTTAAAACCGCCAGACATAGGCTGCGCCATAGACCATCGGGTCGATATTGACGGTTCCGATATCGGCGCCGTTCAATTTGGCCTTGGTATCGATGTCCAGTTTGCGAATATCGACGCGGATAAAATGGTTGTCGTTAATCGCAAAATCCAGGCCCGCATGTGCGGCCAAGCCCCAGGAATTACCCAGATCAAGATTCGCTCCGGAAATCGGACCTTTTTCCTTGATGCTGAAGAAAGTGGTGTAGTTCACGCCCAGACCGATAAATGGCGAGACTTTCTTGCCATTAAAGTGATACTGCAGCGAAAACGTCGGGGGCAAATGCTTCACCGTGGCGGCTTCAACGCCATTCAGTTTCACCGTATGCTCGAAAGGCAGTGCGGCCAGCACCTCGACACCCCATTGGTCGGCAACGAAATATTCGCCGGTAAATGTCAGGTTTACATCGGATCCGACATCGGTATTGAATGCACCGCCGGCCAGCGAGCCGTTATTGGAGCTCGGGTTGACCTGGTGAGCGCCGACGCCAATGGCCCAATCGCCTTTTTCGTAGGCGAAAGCGGGAGCTGCCGCGAATACCAGGGCAGCGACTAAGGTGTTACGTAAGATCGAAATACTCATTGACTTGCTCCTTTATGAAAAATCCATGGAACAAGGCTATCAGCCACTAGAGTGGTGCATTTGACCTGAATCAAACGCTTTTGTTGACATGTTGCGCCAGGCTGACAGGAAAGGCTGTCAGACATATCCCGACCTGTTTTCCAGACGATAGCAACCTGCATTTGCACGGGCCGGTAAGGCTAGCGTCGCGACCATAATTTGCTAAGCTAAACCATGCGTCCGTTTTTCCCATTGATCGCCATAAGCCTGGCCTTGATCGGCATGGCCGGCATGTCGGCGCCCGATGAAAATGCATTGAGCCCCCAGGCATTGGTGGCTCGAGCGGATGTCATCGAAGCGACGGACCCGAAGGCGGCTGCGGCGCTGTTGAAACAGGCTTTGCCGGGTTTGAAAAAATCGGAAGATGCTGCACTTTATAGGCAAGCATTGCATATGTTTTGCATCAACACAGCGGTATTCGACGCGAATGCGGCGTTACCGGTCGCCGAGCAAGGATTGAAAATATCCAGAGTTGCCCAGGATCTGAAATCCGAAGCCATCTTTCTGCGTTGCCTGGGTTATGCAAACGATCAACTCGGCAATATGAACCTCGCGGCCGTTGCCTACGAGCAGGGTGTCACGATCGCAGAGAAGGCGGGCGACAAGGAAGTGCTTTCCGATGCGCTTGCGACCCGAGGCGAAAGTCGTTATTACAATGGCCGATACGATGAAGCGCTTGTCGATCTCAAACGATCCTATGATTTCAGCGTCGAGCTGAACCTCAAGAAAAGCCAAAGCTATCTGCTGACTGCCATCGCGAATTTATACGCGGATGCCAACGTAGGCCAATACGAGAAGGCGATTGAGTATTACCGGCAAGCGCTGAAAGCCCATGAAGCGGAGAATCGAAAGTTCGACATTGCGACTGCGCACTTCAATATCGGCTCGACGCTGGAAAGAAAAGGCGATCTCGATGCCGCATTGAAGGAGTACAGGAAGGCCTATGAAATCGACAGGACTCTGAACGATCCGAGTTCGAGTGCGGATGAGGAGCGGGTAATCGGTGCGCTACTGGCAAAGCAGGGCAAGCCTGCCGAAGGGTTGCCATGGATTGAAAAGGCATTTTCCTATTACACGGCCGCGAAGGATGCCGATGGCGTCGCACGAACGCAATTAAGCCGTGGAATCACGTTGCGAAAGCTGGGTCGAATAAGCGACGCACTAAGGGATCTTGATGCATCGAAGGATTATTTCGAAACGGATAAAAATCTTCGCTATCTGGCCAAGATCCATGAAGAGCGTGCGCTTGCCTTTGCCGCGGCGGGTGATTGGCGTAATGCTTACGAAGCCGGCAACGTGTTTAGGGCTACGCAACAGCAGCTCGATAAAGGCTTGCTCGAAGAACGGACATCACGATTAAGGGTGCAATTCGATACGGAACGCAAGGAACAGGAAAACCGTGCATTACTGATCGAAAGCACCCATCGTGGTGAGGCGTTGAGGAACGCGAACAAATTGAACAGCCTGCAATGGCAGGTGATTGCCCTTGGCGCGGCCTTGCTGGCTTTGCTCGCTATCCTGGCGATCAGGCAACTTCATAAAACGCGTCATATGCGGATTTTGGCGATGACCGACGAACTCACCAAGCTGCCGAACCGCCGCCATATTCTTACTTTCCTCGGCGACCAGGCGAAAACCGCCTACGAAAACGAACAGCCGATCAGCATCGTGGTTTTTGATATCGATCATTTCAAGCAGGTCAATGACCAGTATGGCCACGATGGCGGCGATGCGGCACTGAAAGCCGTTGCCAATATCGCCAATCAGGCATTGCGCCGCGGCGACAAAGTGGGGAGGATCGGCGGCGAAGAATTTCTCGTGGTTTTGCCGGGAACCGAACATGGTTCCGCGATGGAAATTGCCGAACGTTTGCGACGGTCGGTTGAAGCGACCGAGTTTGACCGGTTGCTTGGCGATCTTCGCATGACCATAAGTCTTGGCGTCAGCGAATGGAAGGCGGGGCATGAAAGCATTGATGCGCTGGTAAAACGGGCCGATCTGGCCCTGTATGAAGCGAAGCATTCCGGGCGCAACAAGGTGGTTGAAAAGTAGCCGTTCGGCAAGACAAAAAAAGGGCCCTTGTTACGGGCCCTTTTTTTTCAACAGCAACCATTAACGATTGCGGTAGCCGCCATCGAGCGGCGTAACGTTTACAGCGACACGAATCGTGCGGCCCGGACGGCGATCTGTCGTGGTGTGATAGATCTGTCCGGCATAACGGTAAGTGACGTTATAGGATTCATAGCTGCCGTAACGGCTGCTGTTGTTATTGTCGTACACGGTACGGCAACGACGAACGGTGCCGCCATTGTCATCGCGATACTCGTAGTCATTGGTATTGCGATTGCTGTTGCTGCCAATGGTGGCGCCGATTACCGCGCCGGCAACCGTGGCTGCCTTGCGGCCATCGCCTTTGCCGACCTGGTTGCCCAATGCGCCACCGACGATGGCGCCGATGACTGCACCACCGGTGCTCTTGCGGCCATCACCGCGGTAAAGGCGGCCCGAACCGTCGCGGTAATAACCGTCGTCATAGTTGCGTGTTTGTTCGTTCCAGCATTCTTGATGCTCGTAATAACTGTTTTCGCCGCCGACGCGCTGTACGCTTATTACCGTGGCGATGTCATTTCGGCGATTATCGTTGTTGCCGTAACGGCTATCATTGTTATAGCCGCCGTTGTCACGTGAATCATTGCGGTAATCCTGCGCTGCCACAAGGCCACTACCTGCAACTGCAGTGATGGCCAGGGTGAGAAGAGTGATTGAGATACGTTTCATGTTTATTGCTCCAAACGCCAATTGGGCGCGTGAGTCACGGTACGCTTTCGTACTTAACACAAGCCTGAACAAACGACGCGACTGTAATTCCGTTAATATTTCCTACAGCTAGTTGAATGCCAACGTCATGAAACCAGCCAGTGTGTGTGGCTCCGCACAGATCAGCGACAAGCGTGCGTTCAAATATCGAACATCCCTTTAGACGCATCAAGCAGGCAGGTATCTGCTCGAATGCATGCTTGAAACCGTCACGTCTTGTCAAATTTCCGCATGAATTAGTTGATGTGGCTGACTTTGATCAATAATAGCGGCATGTACAAGCATAGAAACCGTGTGAAATGAAAACCCCAAAGGGTCTGCAAGCTCTGATCGATGACGGTGTCATCGATGAAGTGATGCGGCCGCTCAAGAGCGGCAAGGAAGCTTCGGTGTATGTCGTGCGATCAGGCGAAGAAATCCTGTGCGCCAAGGTTTACAAGGATATGGCGCAGCGTAGCTTCCAGGCACGCGTGCAATACCAGGAAGGTCGCAAGGTGCGCGGCAGCCGTCAGGCACGCGCCATGAGCAAGGCGACGAAGTTCGGACGCAAGGAACAGGAAACGGCCTGGAAAAATACCGAGGTTGACGCGTTGTATCAACTGGTCGATGCCGGCGTTTGCGTGCCCAAGCCCCATGGCTATTTCCATGGCGTGCTATTGATGGAGCTGGTGACCGATGAAGCGGGACACAGCGCACCGCGTCTGGGCGAAGTGGAGCTCACGGCAGAAGAGGCACGCTGGTTCCATGCTGAATTGATGGGTGATGTCGTGCGCATGCTTTGCGTCGGCATGATTCATGGCGACTTGTCCGAATACAACGTGCTTGTCGCTCCGTTCGGCCCTGTCATTATCGATTTTCCCCAAGTGGTCAGTGCTGCCGGTAACAATGCGGCAAGATCCATGCTGCTGCGCGACGTACATAACTTACGCGACAGCCTTGCCCGTTTTGCACCCGAACTCAAGAACACCCATTACGGTGAAGAAATGTGGGCCCTTTACGAAAAAGGCGAACTCCAGCCAGATACCGCATTGACCGGATTATTTGTTTTTGACGAACACAGCGCAGACCTGCAGGCTGTCATGATGTCCATCGAGGATGCGCGGCAAGAAGCGATCATTCGACAACAGGGCCGCGAGGAAGCTGCAGAGCGCGATTGATTCCATAACCTGTTGCAAGCAGACTCGTCGTTCACACATCATGTCGCCATGGGCGAGGCCAGGGGGCAAATGCAACTTAGGCGCGACCTGGGATGTGTGCACTTCCGAAGCGGACGCGCTGAAATGCCTTCGCGAACTTCCATAGGCCAGTCGTTATTGCGGTTTGTCGCGTGACCGGGTGTGCGCAACGGCAGAAAGCACTCCAAGTCCGACAATAATCAGGGAGCCGACGACTATCCACTGTGGTGGCACATTCAACAGAACGGCACCATAGATGGCGCCGCCCAGCACAATCAATATTCCAACGAGATAGAGCGCAAAAGACATTGTCCGCTTCCTTTAATCATATGTGTTTGCATGCTAACCAAACACGCTCAGAAGCCTCGGTGCGTTAACGCACACTGGCGTCCGATATCTTTACGTGGTCCGGCGTTGGAATTGCCGGCGATGTTGGTGAAAAGTCACTTGACCGAACCATGGAATTGGCAGAGGCTAATATTCCCGCGACTACAAAAACAGGAGTGCGTATGAGTTACGTTGACGGTTTTGTGTTACCGGTGCCAACCAGGAAAATGGCGGAATACCGCAAGATGGCACGTTTGGCCGGAAAGGTGTGGCGCGAACATGGCGCACTTGATTACAAGGAATGCATCGCCGACGATGTGAAGCCGGGCAAGTACACCTCATTTCCTCAAAGCGTGATTTTGAAAAAGGGCGAGGTGGTGGTGTTTTCTTTCATCGTCTACAAATCCCGGGCGGATCGAGACAGGATCAACAAAAAAGTGATGGCAGACCCGAGATTGGCCGCGATGATGGATCCGAAGAAAATGCCCTTCGATGGAAAACGTATGTTTTGGGGCGGGTTCAAGACCTTTGTGGATCTCGGGTGATGCCGGTGCGGGCTAACCAGGCGAACTAGGCTATGCTGTGGCGATGAAAAACCTGAAAACAGTGCCATTGCCACAGTACAACACCACCGATGACGGCGAGCGCCTTGCCCGTGCCAGAATGTTTTCCGACGAAATGGGTACCCGCCGCACGGTCCGTGATTTCTCGAGCAAGGCCATATCACGCGATGTCATCGCAGCCTGCATCCAAACGGCGGGAACATCGCCCAGCGGCGCCAATCAGCAGCCTTGGCATTTCGTCGCCATTTCAAATCCTGCCGTAAAAAAACGGATTCGCGAAGCGGCAGAATTGGAAGAACGTGAGTTTTACGAACACCGTGCCCCCAATGAATGGCTCGAAGCGCTCGCGCAATTGGGCACCGATGAAAACAAGCCCTTTCTTGAAATAGCTCCCTGGCTGATTGCGGTGTTCTACGAGCGTACCGGCGTTGAAGTCGATGGTCATAAAGCCAAACGCTACTACCCGCACGAATCGACCGGAATTGCGGTTGGATTGTTGATTGCCGCCTTGCATCGTGCGGGCCTTGCGACGTTGACGCATACGCCGAGCCCGATGGCATTTCTGAACGATATTCTGGACCGGCCGAAAAACGAAGTGCCTTATTTATTGTTGGTGGTAGGACATCCGGCCGAAGATTGCCGAGTGCCGGATATCGACCGCAAGTCCCTTTCGGAAATAGCAAACTTTATCGAATGATCGGCAGGCATTTGGCTTGCTATCCAGAAACACGGTCTTTCCATGATCAACAAATACGGCGGCCCCAAAAACGCGATGCCCCAAATGTCCCTGTTCGGTTCCGCCACAAAACCGGCGCATGAACATGATTATTTTTTTGCCTTGGTGCCGACGCCTGAAGTTCGGCAGCAGCTTGCGAATGTTGCCAATGAGCTAAATAAAGCCCATCAATTCAATGGCAGTTGGGTCTCCAGCGAACGTTACCATTTGCCATTGCATCATATCGGCCAATTCCAGGAAGTCAGGCCTGACCGTGTTGCAAAGGCAATTGCAGCAGCCAACAAGATACAGGCAAGACCATTCGATATCGTGCTGGATCAATTGACCTGCTTCGACAATCGAAGCGGAAGATTTCCCTGCGTGCTCACGTCGGGAAACGAGTTGCCCGAGCTGAAGAAATTCTGGACTCTGCTGAAAAACAATTTACTGGCAGTCAAACTGGGTGATGAGCTGCTTGGCAGTTTCACGCCGCACGCTACTTTGCTCTACAACAGGCAACCCTTGGGCGAGACCTACCCGGTGACGCCGATTCGCTGGCATGTCAGTGATTTCGTACTGGTTGAAAGCCTGGTGGGTAAATCCCAACATATCGAGCTTGGCCGCTGGCCATTGACGGAATGATGCAATGAAGGAAATCGCATGAGCCAGGATCGCAATCCGCAAGCCGAGCAAATGGGCGATGAATCGATGGTACGCAATCTGGCGTATCAGGCCGATGCCATTTGGCCGCAGGAAAAACATTTGTTCGATCGCTATCGGCTTTCCGGCGCGATCACGATTCTCGATGTCGGTTGCGGTACGGGTGAAATCACCCGTCGATTGGCCGAACATTATCCGGCTGCCACGGTCATCGGCATGGATATTCTTGAATCCAATCTGGTTTTCGCCAGACGCGACAGCGAAAAACTGTCGGAGCGCGTCAGCTACGAACAAGGTGATGCGTTTGCATTGCGCTTCGAAGACGCCAGCGTCGATTTGGTCGTATGCCGTCACATGTCGCAGGCCGTACCGGATTTTACGCTTGTACTGGCCGAATTCACCCGGGTATTGAAACCGGGCGGCATGCTGCATCTGTTGTCCGAAGATTACGGCATGCTGCATTTTCCTGTCACTGAACTCGATCCGGATCGTTTCTGGAACGAGCACGCAATAAGATTTTTGCGCAGCATAAATTGCGATGGACGTGTCGGGCGGCATTCTCCCGCTTTGCTGGAAAAAGCCGGATATAAGGATATTGCGATGGACTACGTCATCGTCGATACCTTGCGAGTGCCGCGTCCGACATTCGCCGGGATTATCCGGTCATGGCGTGACGGTTACGCCGCCGTGCTGGCAGAAGCTTCCGGTCGGTCGGTGGATGACGTCAGCGCCGACATGGACCAGCTGATCCATGCCATCGAATCACCGCCGAATTACGCGGTGTGGCATGTGCCGGTGATTTCAGGCTGCAAACCCTGACATATTGGCGATTCAGGGTTTGTCTTTGCCGAGAGCTTGTGGCCGCGGCTTCGGTGGCTTGATTGATCGGCGGGTTTCCCTCGGCGGCGGATCAATTTTTAAAAGCATTCCGGTGGCCGAATCGGTCAACAGATAAAGTCCACCGTCCGGTCCGGCTTTGACCGCGCGAACGCGATGGCCGAATTCGGATAGCAGGCGTTCTTCCTTCACAATGGTTTCGCCGTTGACCTCAAGGCGTACCAGTTGTTGTGCCGCCAGTCCGCCAACGAATAGATTGCCGTACCAGGCGCTGTTTTTGTTTCCGTCATAAAACGCCATGCCGCTTGGAGCGATCGAAGGCACCCAGTAATGAACGGGCTGCTCCATGCCTGGCGCGCTGGTACCGGTGGATTCCGGAATGGGCTGTCCGTTGTAGTCGATACCGTAGGTGATGATCGGCCAGCCATAATTTTTTCCTGCCAATGGAATATTGATTTCATCCCCGCCCATGGGGCCATGTTCATTCATCCACAACTTTCCGGTCCAGGGATTAAGAGTAGCGCCTTGCGGATTGCGATGGCCGTAAGTCCAAATTTCCGGTTTGGCATTGGCACGGCCGATGAATGGATTGTCGGTCGGAATGCCGCCATCCGGCCAGATGCGAATAATCTTGCCCTGATGATGATCAAGATACTGGGCCGTGATGCGATTGTTGTTTTCGCCGAGCGTGACAAATAAATATCCTGATCTATCAAACACCAGACGCGAACCAAAATGATTACCGGTGCTTAGCTTAGGCAGCTGGCGGAACAGCACCTGGGTGTTTTCCAAAGCATTGCCATTCAATTTGCCGCGCATGACGGCGGTTCCCGCCACGCCTCCGGTGCCGGCTTCGGCATATGTCAGGTAAACCCATTGGTTTTGTGAAAAATTCGGGTCGATGGCGACATCGAGCAAACCGCCCTGGCCCTGGTTATAGACCGCCGGAGTGCCGGTCACCGGAGCAGAAATTTGGCCCTGTGAATAGATTCTCAAGCGGCCTGGGCGCTCGGTGATCAATATCCGTCCGTCCGGCAAAAAAGCCATTCCCCAGGGATTAGCGAGGTTCTTTACGACGGTGGTCACTTTCAACGGACCCAGTGAGCTGGGGCTATAGACCACGTCCTGCGCATTGGCAGTATTGCCAAAGATTAAGAGGGACAGGAAAAACAAGCTTGATCGAAGCATCACGCACTCCCATGGCCGGGACTTCGGAATCTACGCCGCGAAACATTAACCTTGCATGGACAAAAAACGGCTTGATCAAGCCGCTTTTTTCTTTGTCGTTTTCTTTTTGGCGCTTTTCTTTTTCGGCGCCGAGCGGCTCAGCGATTTTTCCGGTTGTTTGGGTGCTTGGTCACCGATGATGGATTTCACCGGGCAGGCAACGTAAATCGGGCATTTTCTGCAGCCGACTGCTATGGCAATGGGGCATATGGTAACGGGCATGCGGGTTCTCGCTGGCTAGGTTTGTGGGACGAAGAGGTCTTTTGAAACCTGTTCATAAGCTTATAACATCTTTGGCGTAAATAATTAGCGATAGAATGCCCGGTAGCGATGACGACACTTTAAACGGCGGGGACACCGGGATGAGTAAAAATACAGAGTTGCAGCAACGCCGCGAAGCCGCGGTTGCACGTGGGGTAGGGCATGCGACCCAGCGTTACGCGGTGCGCGCACTCAATGCCGAAATCTGGGATGCCGACGGCAAACGCTACATCGATTTTGCTGGCGGCATCGGTGTTCTCAATACCGGACACCGCCATCCTAAAGTCATGGCTGCCATTCAAAAGCAGCTGGATGCTTTCATTCACAGCTGCGTGCAAGTCATGCCTTACGAGCCGTATGTGGCATTGGCCGAAAAATTGAATGCCAAGGCACCGATTCATGGCAATGCAAAATCGTTCTATGTCAGCACCGGTACGGAAGCGGTGGAAAATGCGGTGAAGATCGCCCGTTCGGCCACCGGCCGCAGCG
>CAZPCE010000021.1:20863-21139 GCA_964584915.1 uncultured Arenimonas sp.
AAACGCCCGGGCGTGATTGCGTTTTCCGGCGGCTTTCACGGACGGACTATGCTGGGCATGGCTTTGACCGGCAAGGTAGTGCCTTACAAAACCGGCTTCGGACCTTTTCCACCCGATATCTATCACGCCCGGTTTCCGCATCCTTACCACGGGGTAAGCGTGCAGGATTCGCTTGACGACATTGCCCATTTGTTCAAATACGATATTGAAGCGGCGCGCGTCGCCGCGTTTATCATCGAACCGGTGCAAGGCGAGGGGGGCTTTACCGTTGCGCCC
>CAZPCE010000022.1:0-20997 GCA_964584915.1 uncultured Arenimonas sp.
GCGGTGCCGCATCAAAATCGCGATATTGGTTTCATCCAGGGGCAAACCGTAAAGCAGAGAAAGCCTTTCGCCACCAAAGACACCCGCCAGCGGCAACAAATGGATAATTCCGACGATCACCAGCATGGCGGATATTAAATGGCGCATTGATCGATCCCGACGACATTGATTCATGAAATGGGAATAATACCGCTGTTGCTTATGCGTAGGCATTCGGCCTGCTACGAAAAAACCGAGACGATAACTTCTACGGCATGGAGTTTCCGATAATCATCAGGCCGATGGTGCCGATAATTACGCCCATTGAAAATATCAAGCCGAGGATCGCGAAAACCTTTTTGCAGTCCTTCTGGAATATTCCGGCAAAACCCAGCGCTATTGCCACAAGATCCAGGCCCAGGAGTCCGATTATGGCGAGACCTATCAATATCGTTTCCGGTGCATTTTCATCCATGCCGCCGGGAGTGGATACCTGCATCACGCCAGCGGTCGCAATGGTCGCGAGCACAAGAATTCCGATCACGATACTCATGATGAAAGAGGCGATGCCCAGTTTTGAATGTTTCATTTCCACAATATTTCCTTTGTCCGCTAAGAAAGAAAAATGTCGTCAAGCCATCATTGCACCTGTGACAGAAATTTGCTGGCGGAATTTATCGTGCCGCATCACCCAGAAAATAATACGCCGCGTAGCCGACTAGGGCCAAGCCGGTCAACCACCAGCCCATCCTCATGGGCTGCGGTTTAATGATGGTGGGCGGATGGCCGTTTGCCGTGCTGGTACCCTTTTCTTCGAGGGCATCCTTGGCCTCCTTCAAGCCAAGCCCGGTCTGCTCGCGCAAACGCTTGATGGCTTCTATTTTATTACCTTGTTGCAAGGCTTCCAGAACCGAGGCGGGCAGTTGATTTATGGAATCGGCAGCCGTGTGCGTTAGGGGATTGCCCGACTGATATCCGTCGATCACGTCCTTGGCTTCCTTTAAACCAAGCCCGGTTGCACTACGCAGGAGTTTGATCGCCTCGATGGTGTGGCCATTTTGCAAAGCATCGATAACCGCATCGGGAAGGGGCTGGTTTTCGTTGTTCATCCTGGGTCTCTCGCGTTTATGCGATCGGGGATATTGCGTTATTTGAGCACGATGCTGCTGTTACCGGCAGAAAAACAAGAAGAACGCGAAGCATGCTTCATCCTCAAGTGTGGGGCGGCACTTCTTCCTGCCACCGATAATACCGCTTGTGGGCTATTGCCAGCAGGTCGAGGTCTTCCCTGGTGTCGCCGTAGGCATAAATGACCGGATAATCCGCCAAATTATATTGCTCTTTTACTCTGCGGACTTTCTCGGCACTGACACATTGCGCGCCCAGGTAACGGCCGGTCAGGTAATTGTCCTTGTGCGCGAGTGCGGAACAGATCAGGTCGAGCTGGTGTTCCCTGCACCAATGGGAAAGATAGATATCGAAGGCACCCGACACCACCACCACTTTGTCGCCTTGCGATTTGTGCCAGGCAATGCGGTCAAGCGCTTCCTGCCGAAGTGCGGTCGGCAACACATGGTCGGCGAAGTGGCGGCCGGACGCTTCGTATTGTTCCGTCGGTACGCCGGTAAAACCGAATCGCACGATGCTGGCGCGAACCAAGGTTCCCGGCACAACGCCCAATTTGTAACCGATAATCAGGGGCGAAAGAACGAGCTTGCCAATCGCCAATCTGCGGGGTGAAATGGCGCAATGCATGAAGTCGGGAAACATTTCCCGCGTCGTGATGGTTCCGTCGAAGTCGAATAGCGCCAGATTCATGAAGTTATTTTACGGTGATATGGTTTGTCGGGTACGGCCAATCGTAAAGCAGTGTCTGTCGTTTGTTGCCAATCCGGAAATCCCGTGGTGGCAATCAGGACTGCCGCTTTTGCAGTTCATCCCGCAGCCACGCTTCGGTATCTTCAATAAGGGGGTTGAGGTCGCCATCTGTGTTGAAGGATTGCAGGGTTTCGAATATCTTTTCCGATTTTTTCCTGAGCTCGGCCGCAGTGACCGATTCGTTCTCCGCGAAGCTGCCGAGTTCGTCAATGGCCTCTTGGATCGTTCTTGTCTCGGCAGCCTGTTTGCTGTCCAGATCGGCTATCAGTTTGTTCATCCGGTATTTGCGTATTGCAAAAACAAGCAAAATGCCCAGCACCGAGATGATGAAAAACCTCATTGGAACTCCAGAAGGTATGAAAGCGGGCATCAGGGTTATGGTAGACCGGAAGTAGAGTTTATAAATCATGTTCCGCAAAGTTTTCCATCATGAATGATCCGTTTTTTGCGCAATGGTCGTCGGACAACCGATCCGCACGAGCCAATCCGAAAGCAATCGCCATACTTCAGCGCGTGCGGCTTCTCCGGATAAAACCAGATCATGCATCGCGTTCGTCACGGCATGCATTTCAACTTGTTTTCCCAGTCCGGGCGAGAGTCTTTGAATGTCGGCAATATTCAATACGATGTCGGCGGATAAAGCGCGTTCATTCCATTTGCCGATGCGGAGGCTGTGATCCGAATGAAGCACCAGGCAGGGAATTTCGATATTCAAACCGGCTGCGATTTCAGTTTGGGCGCGATGAATCGCCCGGAACCAGCCGGAATAAACAGGGAATCCGGCAATCGGTTTCCAGTCGGTACGGAATTGCCATTGCCCGTGATGATCGGCATGAATGCTTTCTGCATAAGCGGGCGTAATTCCCGGATAGTGCAGGTTCGGAAACACGCCGCCAAGCCAGGCCAGTATCGGTTCGATCATGCGGGATTGCCAGGTTGGTATGTTCATGTCCAGAAACGGACTGTTCAGGAAAATGGCATCGACCTGTTTGCGATGGGTTCCGCGGTGTCCATAAAGTGCGGCGACCAGTCCTCCGGTCGAATGGCCGTTGAGCAATAGCCAGTCAATCTTTTCTTGTGCTTTCAGAAAAGCCGTCGCGAAATCGATGTCCTGCAAATATTCATCGATATCGGAAGTGAAGTTCGGAAGTTGCCCCGCACGCAATGAACGGCCATGCCGGCGCAAATCCAGCGCGTAAAAATGCAGGCCTTGCGCATTGTAGAAATCCGCCAAATGCGCCTGGAAAAAATAATCGATAAAGCCGTGAACATAGAGCACGCCGGCGGCAGACGGAAAATCGCAACGGCGACGGACCAGCACGACATCGATCGGTCCGCGCGCATCCGCAGGGCCGGACAATATTGTCTGTTCAAAGCCCGGCAGAATGTCGGGTTGCCAATCAGGCACTCCTGATTTTTCTGTAAATGTCATGCCGACAAAGTACACTTTTTTCGTGCCGCATGACAGAAGCCACGGTCGCTTAAGACGCATTCCGTGTTGCGTCGTGTTGACTGGAATACCGCCGTTTCAACAAGTTCGATGTTTATGCCAGAAGCTGGCAAATCACGTCGGAGTTCATCGGCCACTGGAGCTGCTTTTTTCATTCCCGAGCAATTCGAGTCGGCGTGTTTTGCCGAGCGACCCGAGAGCCTTTCGATAGGACCACTCGATAAGTTCATTTAGATAATCTGCGGGCAGGCTGCGTGGGTTGACGATGGTCACCCAATGGAAGCGCGCGAAATATCTGGCCGGCTTGATGCCGGGAACATCGGTCAGTTCGACGAAACGGTCAGGTGTGACCCGGAGGCTGAAACGCCATTTTTCAGGTTCGCTGGTTTTAAAATAGGCGAATCTCTTGTCGCCAACGAAATACACCAGAATATTGCCGGGGTGGCCGTAAAGGTGCGAGGTGGCGCCCGGCAATTTGCCGCAAACGCTTTTTATTTCTTCCGTATTCAAAGGCCGGAATCTAGTTACTTCATGCTTTTTTGCAGATCGACCAGTACCTGGTCTGCACTGTCTACACGAATCAAACCCATGCGTGGGAACTCGAGGTCAATGATCACATAGCACGCCAGTGAAATAATGGCGGCGAACGAAATCGAATGGAACCAGCCCCTGTCCTTGTTGGGCGACATATCGTAGCCAATGAGCATTGCGCCTGCCAGGCTCAATCCTGCGAGCAGCAAAAATACGATGATGGGCGGATGGTTTCTGGTCGCGACTTCGCGTGTCGTGGTGATATCAATCATCTGGTTCAAGGCGGGCAGAAGCAGTTTGGTCGCATCACCGGAGCCGCCCCCGTTTTCAACCGCCGATACCGATTTATCCCAGATTTTTTTCTGAAGTCTTGCGCTTGTCTCGAGTCTGGCTTTGGTCGCCGCAACGTTGGTTGAGTTTGAATAGACTTCGGAGCGAAGCCGTGCATACTCGCGAAACAGAGAACGTATTTCCGGCTGCGCATCCGCCGAGAGCAGGTCTATACGCAAATAGGCGGTGCCGATGGCATTCGCTTCCTCGGTGATCAAATGCCTGCGATCCTCGAACCGGGAAGCGGCACCGGAAAACGTGAATGCCAGGATAAGCCCCAGCAGTCCGAACACGGCACCTTCGGCAGCGCCTATGCCTTGGGCCAGACCTTGAGGATCACGTGCAAGTTTGCGTTTTCCCGTGCGCCGGCCGAATTCGTAAAATACGAGCATCAAAACAAACAGGAAAATTGCCGACAGGAATGCAATCAAGGTCAGATTCATTGGCTAGCCATGGCTTTTATCGTATTGGAATCAGAATATCATCTTGAAGTGCAAACGGATTGCAAGGAGCTGCAACTCCCTCTCATTTGCATTTCCATTCTCCGCCAATCATGCTTCCGGCAACATCATGGCGAGCAAGCCCAGCAACAAGACAAGATAGAACAGGCCGCCAAGCACGATCCAGAAAATATTGGCGATGGTGTAGTTGGCATTTGACCGGCCTTCGGGATCACTGCAGGCATGATTAGCTGCCTTCTGGGCCTGGAAAAGAAAATACCCGAGCACCGGAACCGAAAGCATCGAGACGGCATCCCATATCGAGAACTCTTCGCTACTGCCGGAAAACCGGCTGAGGATCCTCTCGCCGATGATGACGAGTACGATAATCGTGGCATAGAGCTCACCCTTCCAGGAATACCGGATGTGATTGATGCGAAGTTCCTGATCTATTTCGCGGAAAAGCAAATGGGTAAAGAAGATGGAAAATATGCTGCGCATGACGGGCCACTCGTCACTTCGCCTGGCCCGTTTCAGCGTCGCCCAGTTTTGGTAATGCCAATAGAGCTGGTAGGCGCCAAGCGTCGCGAAAAACAGGACGAAGAATTTAACCGGTGCGACAACGTAGAACCGTCGCCGAACGGGCGGCGCTTCCATCACAACTTCGCTACTGGGTGCCGCGTAAGGATTGATATCCATCTGGTCTTTTTCATTGCATTGATCGAGGCGTCATCATAGCGAAACAAAGCCGGGAGCGTGGCGTCAACAAGCTCGACCAGTTCACATTCGCCGATTCTATTTCTTCAGTCGGGCACCGTGGATCATCCGGATCACCCTGTAAAGATCGCCGTCGTTGAAACGATAATCCTTTTCGGTATCGACACGATGCACCATGACCAGTTTGTGTTTCGGATACACGCCAAGCATGTGGACACCTACGCCCGTGTGGTAAAAAGAAGCCGGTTCAGTCGGTGAATCCGGCACCAGCACGTCCCATAGCATTCCATACGCCAGGCCATATTCCGGTTCGACAATCGAATAGGGCCGTGTGCTCTCGTCAATCCATCCAGACGGAATGATTTGCCGGTTTTTCCAGCGGCCGCGGTTCAAAAAAAGCTGTCCGTACAAGGCCAGGTCGTGCGAAGACATGCGGAAATGATAAGCGGGATATTTCGAGTGTTCCGGCTCGAGCTGGTAGTAGCCGTCAGACTCCGGATCGGTAGGCAAGGGACCGCCCGACCACGGGACAATCTTGTCGTGATAATCAAGCATGCCGATCGGCTTGGCGATCTCCTTGTAAAACGCATCGTAAATGCGTTTGCCACTTCGTTCTTCGAAGATGTAACCGGCGATATTGAAATCCCAATTGTTGTAATAGTGAAAATCGCCGGGCGCATGGCTGCCGCGTGCAGGGCGGTTCTGTGCCATGTTTTCGGATTCCGCCGCTGCTGGATGGTAAACGCCGGAACGTGATTTAAGGATGTCTGCCAGCCTTGCGGTTTTTTCCTGCTCCGTCAGCGAAGGAGGGATGTCGTCAATCTGCAGTTCGGCCAGTGTCTGTTGCAGATTGATCGCGCCGCGTTCCTGATAAATGCCGTAAAGCGAGCTTAGAAGTGCCTTGCGCATGGAGTGCACCAGAATCTTCTTTCGGATGTCGCCCCATTCAAAGAATATTTTTCCGTCGTGCAACAACAGCAACGAGTCGGAACCGGAGTCCTGCAGAAAGGTTTTCAATTCTTCCAGTTTTTCGGGCGAGTAGCCCGCCTGCTCGGGACTAATGCGCTCGAAACGATCACGCTTGGGGATTTCGGCATAAACGCTTCCTATCGACAAAAACAGAAGCAGCAGCAAGAAAAAGTTCTTCATCGTCGGGGCACTCCCACAAAAAGCAAAAGTGAAACCAGAATCAATTCGGATCGCGTAAAAACCTTGCCAGAGAAGGCTGGATATTTCGGAGAGTTTCAAATTCGGCGGCGACGTCGACAAATCCGCGGACCAAAGCCAGTTCATGCGGCGTGCGCCCGAGCGAGTCGCGCGCATGGCGGTTGGCGCCTTCGCGCAGCAAGCGATTCACGATGCGCGAAAGGCCATGCATCGCGGCGAGATGTAGCGCACTCATGCCGCGCTGGTCTTGCGTATCCAGGTCGACGCCTTCGCTGAGCAGACGTTCCATTGCGGCAATCAGCACGTCTTCATCGCAGCTGGCGCCGGCTTCCGCGCGCGCGCCGAGCAGGAAGTGCAGCGGGGTTTGTCCGCCCTTCGTTGCGCTGTCGAATTCGATATCGGCAAACAGCAACATGTCGAACATGGCCAGCACGCGTTGTTTGTCGCGCGAGCTGAAGCCGTGAATGGCGGCGCAATGCAATGCGTTGTAACCCTGCGCATCACAGGCATTCGGTTCGGAACCCCGTGAAAGCAGGTGGCTGATGATGTCAGGCAAGCCGAGCGCACTGGCCAGCATCAAGGGCGTAACTCCGCCCGGCAAACTTTGTTCCGCATCGGCGCCACGGCGCAGCAAGATATCAACTACATGCGCATGCCGCATGCTGATCGCAGCCGACAATGCGGTCGCACCGGTGCGTGCCGCGATACGGTGATCGGCACCGTTATCGAGCAGATAACGGACGATGTTTTCATGGCCGCCGCCTGCCGCACGCAACAAGGCGGTGCAGGCTTGCACATCCAGGGCGTTGATCGGCAAACCCAGTTCGACCAATCGCGTGACGGCCTGTGCATCGCCGGTCATCGCGGCCGCAGGCAAATCCAGCGGCAATAATTTTCGGCCCGGTGGTTGCCAGCCGCGCCATTCCAGCCAGGCACTTAGATCATGCTGGCCGGCAGCAAGTGCAATGCCGAGCGCCGATTGGCCATCGGCCGTGCGGGCGTTGATGTCGGCGCCGAAATGCAATAGTTGACGAATGCTTTTTTCGCGACCGAGATTGGCGGCCAGATGCAGTGCGCTGAAACCGCGGGCATCACGCTGGTTCGGATTGACGCCGCTTTGCAGAAGCGCATCGGTCAGACGACTCCAGCCGAGATGGATCGATTGCAGCAAAGGCGCATCGTGTTTTGCGTTGTGGCCAAAAGCATCGGCGCCGCGCTCGAATAATTGCAACGCGAAATTCTCGTAACTGCGGGTCACGTATTCGTTTTTCAGGCAGACCGCGAGATAACGCGACAAGCCACCCATGCCGCTCGGCGATGTACCGCGATCAAGCAGATACAGCAATGCGGGCTGTGCATGGCCGGCACGGTCGAGCAGGTGGA
This sequence comes from uncultured Arenimonas sp., assembly GCA_964584915.1. Lineage (GTDB taxonomy): Bacteria > Pseudomonadota > Gammaproteobacteria > Xanthomonadales > Xanthomonadaceae > Arenimonas. The sequence goes on from CAZPCE010000022.1 coordinate 7,876, forward strand.
AAAACGCGCTGTCGCCGTCTTCCAGCGCGAGATCCGCGCGTGCACCGTGCCTGAGCAATAATTCCAGCCGCGAGACGTCGGCATCGCCGGCGAATTCCAGCAGCATCGAAGACAGGCTGGCGGCATCGCAACCTTTCAGATAGCCGGCAACATCGGCATCGGCGTCGTGCTGCAGCGCTTCGCGGATCAATTGCCGCGGTGACGGTTGCAGTTGGTGTTCTTCGAATAGATTGTCGGTCAGCGAGCTGGGAATTTCGTGCTGCGGATCCAGCATGGCGACGACCGGCCAGTTTTCCTTCGCAATCGCGAGATCGATTGCACGAAAACCCAAGGCATCGACGTGATCGGTGGCGACTCCACTTTGAATGAGTAATTTGATGAAATCGGACGACGCGCCATGTTCGCAGGCAAGATGCAACGCGTTTCTGCCTTCCAGATCCACGGCATGCAAATCGGGTTTGGCTTGCAATAAACGCGTCAGGGTTTCGATCGAGCCCTGCATCGCCACTTCCAGCAGAGGCGTATTTTGCATTTGGTTGCGTGCGTTGCGATCAGCGCCGGCATCCAGCAACACGCCGACGATGTCGGTATTGCCCAGCGCGCATGCCTGCAGCAGCGCCGTGTTTTGCTGTGCGTTGCGCGCATCGACCTTGGCCTTGTGGCGCAACAATAATTGCACGCCGGCGGGATCGTCTTCGCCCATCGTTGCCGCAATCAAGGCAGACTGGCCGTTTGCCGGTTCGCTCTTGCTGCCGCGCTCCATCAGGAATTTTGCCAGACGCCAGTTATTGGCAATGCAGGCCACGCCCAGTGCGTTGAAACCTTCATGGGTGAGCGCTTCGTGCGAGGCGCCGGCATCCAGCAACAAGGCCGCTACCGCAGGATCGGAACTGCGCGCGGCGTGATGCAATGGCGTGAAACCATCGTTGTCGGCGATGCGGGTATCCGCGCCATTGGCCAGCAGCATCATGACGGCTTCGGGACGGCCATGCCAACTGTCGCGCGTTGCGGTAAGCAATGGCGTCAAACCCTGATGGGCATGATTGATATCGACGCCGCGCGCAATCAATTCGCGCAGTAAACGCAAATCGCTCAGCAGTACTGCGAGCATCGGCAGGCTGCGCTGGTCAATATCGTTTGCATTGGGCAATGCTTTGACATCGGCGCCATTTTGTATCGCGGTCAGTGCCGCATCGACCTGGTTGCGGCGGGCAGCGGCATAAAGTGACACGGGTTCTGCTACGGCTGGTTTTTCGTTGATTAGCGCGCCGGCTTTTGTCAGCACGGGATCGTCGACCGCTTTGCGCACGCTGGTGATTTCTATTGCATGCAAACGCCAATGCAAAGTCGCGCTTAATAAAAAATGCACCATCAACAGCGGGAAAAACAGGTTTTCGGGGATGAAATCATCCAGGCCAAAGCTCAGGCCGGTCGCCATCACGGCAAACCACAGCATGGTCGTCACCAATCCCGGCGCCAGACTGTAGGCCTGTGGCGCCGAATCGAGCGCGAGCCATTTTGAAACGCGATCGCTGCCTTGTTCTGCCAAAGCAAGCCAAGGCCAATGGCGCCAGAAAATCAGGATCAATAACGCGACCGCGGCGCTCAGCCAAAGCGCGGAAATCAATGCGCCGCTATAACGAAGCGATTCGAGTGGCCAGTATAGAAAGAGCGCCATCAGGCCGTAAGCCATGCACCACAAGCCGACGAACACGACCCACTCGGTTTTCACCTTCGGCTTGGCAGAGGCTTTTCTTGGCGCACTGGTGGAAAGGCGCCAACCCAGCCCCAAAAAAAGCTGCGCGGCGATCAAGCCGAAAACGGTCCAGCCGGAAACGAACAGGGCGGGAAGTGCGGCACATAAAACGGCGAGTGCGAAAACAATGATTTGACGCAAGCCGGTCCCGGGACTTGATGTTGCCGAGGAGGGCTCAGCCATCGCCAACGCCTCCGGCCACCAGCGGGTCCAGAACGGAAGGCGGAACTTGCAGGTAATAACCGCGTTCGTGCAGGTTCGAACGAACTACCGCGGCATCCGCGCGCGCCAATTTCCGGTCAGGCGCCAATTCCAGGCTCATCACGAAAGCCAGCTCGCCCAGCGGCGCTCTAACCGTGTCGGGCACGATGCCGAAGGCATCTTTATCGCGCAGATAAAGATAGGCATCGGGTTTACGCAGGGATTTGTAAATATGGGCGATCATGGAAATATCGTGTGGCAGGGGTGAATTGTCGCCGACTGGGGCTCAAAGCGGTAGCGTATTTGCTAATCTAGCGACCTTTCCATTCATTCCCATTCATCGGAGTTTCCATGCGAGTTCGCTTGTTTGTACTGGCTACGCTAGCCAGTTTGTCCGTTCAGGCACAAACCACGCCCATCACACTTGATCAGGCAATGGCGCATCCGGATTGGATCGGCACCCCGGTGGAAAGCGCCTGGTGGAGCTGGGACAGCCAGAATCTGCAGTACAACCAGAAACGCACGGGTTCGCCGATCCGCGACACTTTCCAGGTAAATCGCGCCGGTGGAACCGCGAAAAAAGTGGAAGCTGCCGAACTCGCGAATCAGGACGGTAATAATTTCATATTCGATGCGCGGCACCAGCAAGCCTTGTTCGTGCGCAACGGCGACGTGTTCTTGCGCAACCTGGCGAACGGTTCGCTGCTGCAAATCACCCGCAGCAATGAAATGGAATCCGATCCCCGTTTCAGTGCCGATGGTGCCGCGGTGCTGTATCGCCAGGATAACCAGTGGTTTCGCTGGTCGCTGAATTCGCATCTGCAGGAACCGGCAGCATTGCCCGTCGCCGAAAACGATCCGAACAAGGCACCGAAAGCCGACGATCTGCGCGACATGCAGTTGCGTTTGATCAGCACGCTTAAACGAATCAAGAATGACCGCGATGAATTGAAGGCGAAAGCGGAAGCCGATCGCAGGGCCGACAGCACCCGAGCGATCAACAAGGCCTATCTCGGCAGCGAAGTGCAGATTGACTGGACGGCGCTGTCACCGAGCGGACAATGGCTGTTGGCGGTGACCTCGGTCAAGGGCGCCGATGAAGGCCGCATCGGAAAATTGCCGAAATACGTGACGGAATCCGGCTATGAAGAATTCGAAGACGAGCGCACCCGTGTCGGCAGGAATTCACCGACGCCGCAGAACCTCAAATTGGTGAATCCGCGAACCGGTAGCGTGCAGGATATTTCGCTCGACGCTTTGCCCGGCATCGCGGTGGATCCGCTGGCCGATCTGCGCAAGGCGCAAAAACTCGATGCACTGAAGGGCAATCGCGTTGTTCGCATCGACGCAGCCCAATTCAACGATGCCGGAACGCAGGTTGCCGTGATGTTTCGCGCGATCGACAACAAGGACCGCTGGATTGCGACCGTTGATTTCGCAAATGCAAGACTGGTTTCGCAACACCGTTTGACCGATAAGGCCTGGATCAACTGGAATTTCAACGAATTCGGCTGGCTCGACAACAACACGCTTTGGTATATGTCGGAAGAGAGCGGTTATTCGCATCTCTACACGCAAGCCCTTGGCGCAAAAGCGGTCGCATTGACCAGCGGCAAGTGGGAAGCTTCGTCGCCAATATGGTCAAACGACAAAACCACCGCCTACGTTTTATGCAATCGCGCCTGGCCCGGCGATTACGAAATCTGCGCGGTGAATCGCAACGGCGGTATTCGTGAAGTGACCGCATTGGACGGCGTGGAAGATTTCAGCCTGTCGCCCGACGGCAATGCTTTGCTCGTGCGTTATTCGGGAAGCTACCTGCCGCCACAAGTGGCTACGGTGAATGTGGCGGACGGCGCCACCGTGAAGCTCACCGATACCCGCACGGCCGAGTTCAAGGCGCGCAACTGGATCGCGCCGGAATTCGTGCAAGTGCCTTCGAAACACGGTGCCGGCAAAGTCTGGGCAAAGTTCTACAAACCGGCGAATTACGAAGCCGGAAAAAAATATCCGATCGTGATGTTCGTGCACGGCGCCGGTTATCTGCAAAACGTGCATGCGCGCTATCCGACCTATTTTCGCGAGCAGATGTTCAATAACATGCTCGTGCAAAAAGGTTATATCGTCCTCGATATGGATTACCGCGCTTCCGAAGGTTATGGCCGCGACTGGCGCACCGCGATTTACCGCCAGATGGGACATCCGGAACTGGAAGATTACCTCGATGGTGTCGATTGGCTGGTGGATAGCCAACACGGTGATCGCGCAGAAATCGGTATTTATGGCGGCAGCTATGGCGGCTTCATGAGTTTCATGGCTTTGTTCCGCGCGCCGGAGACATTCAAATCCGGCGCGGCATTGCGCCCGGTCAGTGACTGGACTTCCTACAACCACGAATACACCAGCAATATTCTCAATACGCCGCAATTGGATCCGGAAGCCTACAAAATATCGTCGCCGATTGAATACGCCGATAACTTGCGCGGTAATTTGCTGATCAGCCACGGTATGATGGACGACAACGTTTTCTACCAGGATTCCGTGCGTTTGTCGCAGCGCCTGATCGAATTGAAAAAAGACAAATGGGAAGTGGCGAGTTACCCGCTCGAGCGTCATGCCTATGTACATCCGGAAAGCTGGTATGACCAATACCGCCGGATTTACGAATTGTTCGAGCGGACTTTGAAAGTCGAACCCAAGGAAACCCAATGAGTCTGAATGCCCTGTTCTTGTTGCCCATGCTGGCAACCTCGCCTTATGCCTCAATTGAAACGCGGGAAATACCCGCTGCCGATATCAAGCACTTCCAGATTTATATTAGAGCCGTCGATGGCAAAGCGTACCTGGATAATCCGGTTGAAATGAAGATTGCACCGGGATTGCACTGGGTCGAAATGACCCGTCAGAAGTCAACCCGAGCAACCATGAAAAAAGATGATGAGCAATCGCTTTATCTTCTTGCGAAACCTTGTACAAGATATTACGTGGCTGGCGGCGGAGAAGCCGGCGAGATTGCCAACACGGATCCCAATTTCAACCCGAAATGGAAAGTCGTGGTTCGAAAAGAGGAAAGGATCCTGGACTGCAAGACCAAGGAAGACCTCGAGCGGGAAAAGGCGGAAAAAAAGGCTAAAAAAGCCAATGCCGGAAAAGATGCTTCCACTGCCGAAATCGTTCCGCAAGACCCAAACACTGCGGTATCGGCCGACAAGTAATCCTGCGCGCTTTAGCTCTTCTCGATACTACCAGGCGGCAATGGGGTTTCATGGAATCGGGTTTGCCCTAGGGGTTTCCCGATAACCGGCACTTTCCCGATGACGCAAGGCTGAAATGGGGTGGGCAAGGGTGCCAGAATGCATGCACTAGCAGCTGGGGAGCGGCGAGATGAGTGTTGCCAGCAACAGGGTGAGTCATTTAAAGATTCGACCAATTGAATCGGCTGAAGAACTGGATGCGGTCGCGCGTTTACGCTACCAGGTTTATGTGAATGAACTTGGTCGTCGCCCCGAAGGTTGCGACGACGATTTGCAGCGTCTGGTCGATCCCGAAGACGTATATTCCATCGTGTTGGCCGCCTACGACCACGACAAGGTAGTAGGTACGTTTCGCATCACGCCGGTTGATCAACTTGAAGAAAGCAGCGCTTGGCGCGAGCTTTACGATAACGACAAGTTTCCTGTCGAAGCAAACCAGCAATTTATTTTTTCGCGGATGATCGTGACCAACGATTTTCGCGGCAAGGGACTGGCTGCGGAATTTTTTAGAACCGCTTTCGATTGCATTCGCCAGGCGGGAGGCGAATTGGCGTTCCTGCATTGCCAATCGCATCTGGTGTCCTTGTATGAAGTGATGGGATTTCGCCGCTACAAATCCGGTTTTGTCCATGAAGAAGCCGGCTTCCGGGTCCCGATGGTGATGATTACCGGAGACTGGGGCCATTTCGAAGCGGTGAAATCACCATTGCTGATGCATGTCATGCAATACCCGCCCAACGTCAGCTTGGGTGATTGGTTTGAACAGGAATTCCCGGCCCACAGCAAACCGGGCAGCGTACGCGTGCTTGCCGTCGACGATTTTTTGAAACAGTTCGACGAACGCTTGATGGATTTGAGCATTCCATTGCTGGACGATCTGGATGGCGAGGAAAAACAGCAGTTGTTTCTTTCGGCTGAACAGATCGCCTCTGGTCCGGGCGACGTCCTTCTGAACAAAGGCGATGGCGGCAATGCCATGTATCTGATTCTCGAAGGTGCGGTCGAGGTGTCTTCGAAAAAGCGCGGGCAACGCCGCGTACTGACAACACTGGGAGCAGGCCAGCTGTTCGGCGAAGCCGCTTTTCTGATGCAGACGCCGCGCAGTGCCGATGTGACGGCGATCGCCGACACGCTGATGCTGTCGATCAGCAATCAGGCCTTCGACGAGTTGAGCGATACCAGCCCGAGCGTGGCCTTGAAAGTATTGCGGAATCTGTCGCGAACTTTGTGTTTGCGTTTGTATGCGGGAACGATGGATTGATATTGCGCAGGGTGGGCAATGCCTACCCTACGAAGCGACGAATACGCCTTCCAGTTCGACATCCAGTTCGCGACGGCAGATATCGCCGCGCAAATACAGGACGCGGTCACGCTCGATGCCGGCGGCGGTGATCATCGACTCCGCAACGGCCAGATCTTCCGGCTTGCGAAGATATACCCGCAATGCTTCGCAATCGCCGATATAAAAATCACGGCCAGATTGTTTGCTGCCTTCGGCCAGCAGGGCTTCGAGATTGGCCAGGCTTTCGCTGAGTTGGCCGGCGACTTCGCCGATATGCTGCGAAACATGGCCGACGATGCTGGCCGTGCCCGAAGCGAGCAGACGGGGTGCTTCCGTATCTTCATCCAGAATGATGCCGCGCGAAAAACCGGGCGGCACCGGACCGTATTCGCGCGGATAGCGCCAGGCCGGTGTTTGCCGGGGGTTTTCGAGCGTGCGTGCGACCTGGCTCGAACACAATGCGATCAATTGCAGATGCGATGCGGTTTTGTCGTTGCCATCGGTTCCGATCGCGGTTGCGGCCGGCGGCGGGGTGTTGAATTGGCCATCGACCGATTGCGAACGTCCGACACAAAAGCCGCGATAACGTTCCTTGTCGCCCTGGCCCTGGTTGATCGCGGAAAAATAATTCCAGATACGCAATAAATAAGGATGTTTCGACGGGCGCACTTGTTCGAGCAAATCCCGGTATGCCTTGGCTGCTGCCTGTTCGACATTCCGTTCGGTTTCCGAAATATCGACAATCACGAATCGATAGCGCTCGTTATCCAGGATTTGCCAGGATTCCAGATCCAGCGAGCCGGACAGGAATTCGCAGGCTATCCGGTTCGATGCATGCGGGCCATCGGAAAAATCGAATTGGAATGCAGCTTGAGAATTATCAAGATGACTGACACTGATGCGGGACGGAAGCTTGGTCGTGCTCATTTATGTCGAATATTATAACGGGGGCAACTGACGTTATCATAGTGCCTGTATGCGGGACACTCCAAGGCACTTATGACAAACGTTACTGCCGTTCAAGCCTATTTGCTCGATTTGCAAGATCGTATTTGCTCGGCGCTCGAACGCGCCGACGGTGGCCGGCGATTCGAGGAAGAGAGCTGGCAACGGGCCGAAGGTGGCGGCGGACGTTCCCGGGTAGTGAAAGAAGGCGCCGTGTTCGAGCAGGCCGGGGTGGGTTTTTCCGATGTTTCCGGCAGCACCTTGCCGCCTTCGGCAACGGCGCATCGTCCCGAACTGGCTGGCGCACCATGGCGTGCAGTCGGGGTTTCGCTGGTCATTCACCCACGCAACCCCTATCTACCCACGGCGCATGCGAATGTGCGCTATTTCGAGGCGCAGCCAAAAGATGCAGCGCCGATCTGGTGGTTTGGCGGCGGTTTCGACCTGACGCCTTTTTATCCATTCAACGAAGACGTGCGGCACTGGCATGAAATCGCGCACGAACTTTGCAAGCCGTTCGGCGATGACCGCTACGCAAAACACAAACAATGGTGCGACCAGTATTTCCATCTGAAACACCGGCAGGAAGCCCGCGGTGTCGGCGGTCTTTTTTTCGATGATTTGAACGAACCGGATTTCGACACCTGTTTCGCCTATCAGCAGGCAGTGGGGAACGGTTTTCTGGATGCTTATCTGCCGATCGTGGAAAAAAGAAAAAATACGGTTTATGGCGAACGCGAACGTGAATTCCAGCTATACCGTCGCGGCCGCTATGTCGAATTCAATCTGGTCTGGGACCGCGGCACGCTGTTTGGTTTGCAGAGTGGCGGCCGGACGGAGAGCATTCTGATGAGTCTTCCGCCGCGAGTGCGATTTGAATATCAGTACCAGCCGGAACCTGGCAGCGAAGAAGCTCGCTTGCAGGATTACCTGAAGCCGCGCGATTGGTTGGGCGAACAGGATTCATGACAGCGCATTCCACCGAAGACAAGCTTCATAAAGCGCTGGAAATCCAGACGCAGCAGCCGGACGAGGCGGCGCGCCTGTTATCGGAAGTGTTGACGCAGGACAATTCCAACCTTCGGGCGCATAACGCCCTGGAACGGATGCAGGCGGCGCAATGTTACGGTCGATGGATGAGGATCAATTGCATCATTGACGAGCGCGACGACATTTTCCGTTTTTTTGCCAATCACGAGATAGCGAAGAATCCCGTGCGGGAATATTTGTCGGATGGCTGGCGCACGCTGTCCGAATTGATGCTGCTGCTCGAAACCGTTGACCGACCGTTGTCGAAGTTTGCAAACGTACTCGAATTCGCGGCGGGCTATGGGCGTTTTACCCGACATCTCACCGCTGCCTTGCCCGGAAAAATTACTTGTGCCGACGTGATGCCCGGCAGTGTTGATTTCTTGCGGGAGCAGTTCGGCGTCGCGGGGTTTGAATCCTCCCATGATCCGGAAAAAGTTGCGTTTCCGGAAAAATACGATCTGGTATTCGTCTTGTCGCTGTTTACGCATCTTCCGATTCCCATGTGGGTGCCCTGGCTGCGTGCATTGCACCGGACGACGAAACCAGGCGGTCTTCTGGTAATCAGCGTGCATAACGAAGAATTTGCAAGACAGGCCGGCGTGGTATTCGATTCCGCGGGAACGCATTTCATCGCAAGCAGCGAATCGCCATCGATCGATGGGCAAATCTACGGCACCACTTTTACGACACGGCAGTTCACCGAAAATCTGGTGAGCGAAGTATTTGGAAGCGCGCCCCTTCTTTATCGGCCGCGTGCGTTTTGGCATGGGCAGGATGCCGTAGTGATTGGTGTCTGATGATCCTGTAAAACGGGCATCTATCGCAGTTTGCAACATCCAAAGGTATCGATTCAGGTAAGAGTCCGAAAAGCAGGACTAGAGTGGGTTTGCGTGCCCTTCTACCAGGTTTGCTACTAATGCCCGATTAAGGGCGTATAAGAATAGAGAGCCTGATAAAAGTTCGTTCCGGTAATACTGCCGACGAAGTCATACGTGAACTACAACTAGTGGCAAGCGCAATGCTGGCCGAAGGTGGTTTTATGAAATACGCTTCGTTGAAGCTCTTATCTTTGGAAATAAAGGTGGCTGGACCGATCCAAACGGTCTCAAGGTTTTTTTTCGCCCAGAAAAAACCGCGAGTACGCTCATGAAGCGCACCGTATCTACACAGTCGAAAACGCAGAGTGAAGAGGTTGCGATATTGATGGGTTCGCTGCGCGAATCCATGCACCGCCTTGAACAGCTGCAGGAATGCGAAGCGAGTCTGGCGATAGACGGCGAGTCCGGAACGGTTTTGATGCGACGGGCGAAGGAACAATTGCATTACAGCGATTCTGCCAAACAGGCTGCGATCCTGAACGCGTTGCCGGCGCATATCGCCTTGCTCGATAGTCAAGGGCGGATCATCCAGGTAAATGAGGCATGGCGGCACTTTTCTTCCGGTAATTTACTGCAGGGCCCTGGTTACGGCATCGGCATCAATTACTTGTGGATTTGCGATAATGCCACCGGCGAAGACTCCAGGGAGGCAATGCAGGTTGCGTCGGGCATTCGTTCGGTACTGAATGACGGAGTAAAAACTTTTTCGATCGAGTACGCATGTCACTCGCCGACCGAACAACGCTGGTTTTTGATGGCCGTAACTCCAATGACTTATGGTCGCCAAACCGGCGCAGTCGTGGCGCACGTCAATATTACCGAGCGGGTATTGGCGACCAAGGCCATGATCGAAAGCGAGCGTCGCTTCAGAGACATGCTTGGCAATGTGGAATTGGCTTCGGTGATGCTGGACGTCGATGCGCGAATCACTTATTGCAATGAATATCTGCTCCGCTTAAGTGGTTGGGGGCGTGAAGAAGTCATCGGTCGGGATTGGTTCGAGACATTCATGCCGCGGGAAGATGGCGACATGAAACCGGTGTTTGATGCATTGCTCATGGACCAGCCGGAAGCGAGGCATCGTGAACATGAAATCATCACGCGGACCGGAAGGAAAAGGCTTTTCCGCTGGAATAATTCGGTATTGCGCTCGGTCGGCGGCGAGGTGATCGGAACCGCCAGCATCGGCGAAGATATTTCGGAACGCAAGCAGACATTTGAACGCATCGGTCAGCTCAATCGCGTTCATGCGGTACTTAGCAGCATCAATACGCTTATCGTGCACACGCGTGATCGCGACCAGTTATTCCATGAGGCCTGCCGGATTGCGGTGGATGCCGGTGGTTTCCGGATGGCGGTTATCGGGATGGTGACTCAGGATGGAATGAAGTTCGTGCCGGTGGCTTCGGCGGGTGTGGATAGCGAGCTTATTGCATCCATCCATGAAGAGCTGACATTGCGCGGAAATATGGAAGCCGGCAACAACATGGGAGCTCTTGCCGTCCGCGACAAAAAAATAGTGATCTCGAATGATCTGAAAAATGACCCAGCGGTACTTTTGGGCGAAAGATATGTCGAGGAAGGGATCAATTCGATTGCCGCTCTGCCATTGATTGCCGACGGTATTGGAATCGGCGTAATTGCACTCTATGCAGACGAAAAAGATTTTTTCCACGAAGATGAATTAAAACTGTTGAAAGAATTGTCCGACAACATTTCCTATGCGATCGACAATATCGAAAAACAGGAGCGGCTCGATTATCAGGCGTATTACGATGAAGTCACCGGGTTGGCGAATCGGAGACTGTTCATCGAACGCGTCGGACAATACATGCAGACTGCTTCCGGCAACGGGCACAGGCTTGCGGTCGGCCTGGTCGATCTTGAACGGTTCAAGAATATCAACGACAGCTTTGGCCAGGTATTCGGTGATGCCCTTTTGCGGCAGGTGGCGGAATGGCTGGTCCAGAATCTGGGCGGTGCGAATCACGTCGCACGTGTCGGTGCCGACCAATTTGCGATCGTAATTCCCATCGTGATGAAAGACGGCAATGTGGCGCGTCTGCTCGACAAGCAAATGGAGGCGCTGGTCAATCATCCATTCCAGCTTAACGATGGAGTATTCAGGATTGCGATCAAAGGTGGAATTGCGATATTTCCGGAAGATTCGGATACCGCCGACCTGCTGTTGAAAAATGCCGAAGCCGCGCTAAAGAAAGCCAAGGTGCGCGGTGACCGTTACCTGTTTTATTCGCGAAGCATGACTGAGAAAGTGGCTGTCAGGTTGACGATGGAAAACCAGCTAAGGCAGGCACTGGACAAGGATGAGTTCGTTTTGCACTACCAGCCGAAAATCAACCTGGACAGTGGAAAAATTACCGGTGCTGAAGCCTTGATCAGATGGAATGATCCAAGAACAGGCCTCGTTCCGCCCGGACAGTTCATATCCATTCTTGAAGAGACGGGATTGATCTACGATGTCGGTCGCTGGGCCTTGCGCAATGCCATCGATACGCATCTGCGCTGGCGCAGGCAAGGTTTGCCGGCACCGCGTATTGCCGTAAACGTTTCTCCGCTGCAATTGCGACACCGCGACTTCGTCGCAAGGATACGTGGAGCGATAAGTGTCGACCCGAATGCGGCCGAGGGCCTGGAGCTGGAAATCACCGAAAGTTTGATCATGGAAGACGTCAAGCACAGCATTGCGAGTCTGCAGGCGATACGCGAGATGGGCGTTACCGTCGCCATTGACGATTTCGGCACCGGTTTTTCTTCGCTGAGTTATCTTTCGAAATTACCGGTGGACACATTGAAGATTGACCGTTCTTTCATCACTGACATGACGGAGTCGCCAGAGGGCCTTTCGCTGGTTTCCACCATTATTAATCTGGGGCAGTCGCTGAAGCTCAAACTGGTTGCCGAAGGCGTGGAAACCGAAGAGCAGATGCATTTGCTGCAATTGCTCAAGTGCGACGAAATGCAGGGTTTCCTGTTCAGCAGGCCTGTGCCGAGCGAAAAATACGAAGCTGAGTTCCTGCGGGCGCCTGTTCAAGATTGATTCGACAAATCGGCAAGGCAAAAAAAACCCCACATGCCAGGGGAAGCATGCGGGGCTAGGGGGTGGAAACCGAATGGGGAAATCCGGCTTCCAGGATCTACTCAGGGGAGGGAGTGATCCGCAACGAACATTGCGTCCGTTGCGTATATGAGACACCCCCGGGCATGTAAAGTTCGTGAATATGTACATTAAAGTTCTGTAATATTCAGCTAATGTTCACGCCAAAAAAACCGCAGTAAAATCAAGCAGATAAAAGCTAAAATATCGTTGGTTTTATTTAATGCGCTTCATCCCAGTTCTTTCCGGACCCAACATCGACAATCAGTGGCACCCGAAGTTCAGCCGCCGACTCCATTCGCGCTTTTACTTCGTCGATCAGAGTGGCTTTGAAGCTTTCATCGCATTCGAGTACCAATTCATCGTGCACCTGCAGCAGCAGCAAGGCCTTGTCAGAATGGTTCCCAATCCAGGCATCCACCGAAATCATCGCGCGCTTGATGATATCGGCAGCCGTGCCTTGCATCGGAGCATTGATCGCGGCGCGTTCCGCTCCGGCGCGCTGTGCCTGGTTGCGTGACTGGATTTCCTGCAGATAAAGACGACGCCCGAATACCGTCTCGACAAAACCGTCCTCGCGCGCCTTCGCGCGGATGCGTTCCATGAATTCGCGCACGCCGGGATAGCGCGCGAAATACAGCGCGATGTAATCCTGCGCT
>CAZPCE010000023.1:0-20803 GCA_964584915.1 uncultured Arenimonas sp.
AGGACGGCAGTTTCGGTTTTGATTTCGCCGGTACCTACACGAAGGTAGTGCCGTTCCAATTGATCGAGTATTCCTTCGGTGACCGGACCGGGACTGTCGAGTTCGTGCCGGGCGGAGACGGTGTCACGGTGCGCTCCACGTTTGACGCGGAATCCGAACATCCGGTGGAAATGCAGCGCCAGGGATGGCAGTCAATTCTCGACAATTTCGCCAGGCATGTTGAAGCGAAACGCTAAGAAATCCCTGGTGGTGAGGTCATGACATTCCGAAACGGGCGATCGTAATCGCCGAAGCCACGCCTGCAAAACCCGTCGTCAACGAGCGGGCACCGCAGGGATTTACCATTGCGATTTTTCAGGTGCGGGATTTGGCTGGTGCCGCGCGCATGATTGGCGACGATACTTCCGAAGCACTGAACTCGCTGTGCGAGCACACCGCCGCTTTCGAAGCCAGCACGGGATTGCGGGTGCTACACAGCAGTGCGGACGCAAACGACCCGGACGAACGTCTTGAGCTGGTTTTTCTGCGCGCCGACGATGCCTTGTCGCAGGTGAAAGACGCCATTACCTCCGGACTAAGTGCCGCAGCATGATGCAGTCAGTCGCAAGAAAAGGGGCGGGTCAGGCCGCCCCTTTTTGAAAAAGCCAACGGTAGTGCCGTTCGGCTGCAACGCTCCGTCTATTGCCCCGCCTTGAAAGGATACTGCGCGAAAATTTCCTGCACGGCGGCATTGATGCGCGCCTCTCTTTCCTTCAGGGCTTTAGGTGTCACGCGGCCAATGGCGACGCCCTCCCAAACCAGTTGCTTGCGTGCAGCGTCGACGACATCGACATTCAAGGTACCTTCCTTGTATTGATCCACGGTGGTTTCGTAACCGTAGTTGCCCCAGCGGGAATACAGTTGGCCGCGATACTCGTAGTAAGGGGGTATCGGTGCAATCGGCGTTTGCGTCACGACCGTTTTTTCTTCGGCTTTCGCGTTGAAGTTGATCAGCAAATCCGGTGCGTTTTGGTCATAGACATAACCCCTTGCTTCAAGTTGGGTTTGTACGGCGCGTTTAATCTCTGCCGTGACCAGCGTGGAATAGCCTGCCTGGTCGGTTGCCAGCGGTTGAATGAATGCAAAACTTTTATAGCGTGAAAAATCGGCACTCTTGTCGTAATCCGACCGAATCTCGGGCCCCGTGGCGCAACCGGCCATGATGCTTGTCAGGAAGATGGCGGTTAAAAGTTTACGGAACATAATATGGACTCCCTGATGGCAATTATCCTGAAACAGCTATGGATGATCCTATCAATTCGCGGAGATCCTTCATTGATCAAGATCAAATGTGAACACGATGACAGGCCTTAATCGCAAGCTGTCGCGCATGCCGGATTTTCAAACGCAATCAAGCGAACGCATCGTTGCATTTACATTCCGGCATGCTTGCGCTAGCTTCAGTGCAGCGGTGTTTATCAATCCTCATCAATGGAGAGCCAGATATGAAAACCTTCACGGCAACCAGGACGAGCATTTTTGCGCTCACGCTGTTCGTCTGTTGCATCGGTCATGCGGCGACGGGTGGGAAAATCGACGAGGATCAGGCGAAACTGATCAAGCAACGCGTGGCAGCGGCACTCGATATGGCGGCCTATGCGAAGCTCAGTGTTTCGGAAATGTTCCTGAGCACCGGCAAGTGGCCGAACACGACCGAGGAAACCAATGCCACGCCGGTGATCGACACGAATTTCACGATTGCCGTCGGCAATAACGGAGTCATCACGATTACCTATCACGACCCGGCTGTACTGGTCGGCAAGACGCTCGTGCTGACGCCGTCAAAGACAGACAACTCGACCGTTGAGTGGAAATGCGAAAGCGCTGAGATACCCGCCGAATACCTGCCAAAAACATGCAGGTAAAGTATTGACGCGATCCAGCCAAAACCGTTTTCCTAACCACTGCAGCCACCACAACAATCCGACGGCACGCCTTGCAGGTTTTCCGCCGGAATCGGAAAGCCGGCGTCCTTTATCAGGCTGAGCAATTCGGCGTCATCCAGGCATGTCGACACGCGCAGCGAGCAGGTCTTACGGTCAATGTCGATCAGGGCGGCAGGATCGACGTCCATTAGCGCTTCTTCAATGGCGAAAACATCGATAGTGAGTCCATCGGTTCTAATCTTGAATTTCATGGTGCCGCGCCTTGGTCAATGTGGAGGTGAGGCCATGATCAAACGGCATTGCCGATTCCGCCCTGATCTGCATCAAGCGGCATGATCAAATCTCGCCCTCCCGCCATGTGTTTGCGTATTCTTACTGGTAGCCATCGACGAATTACGCGACAACGTCGACTTGTGGCCATGCATGCGGCAACGAAATGCCGAACATTCACCGTGTGTGGAAAAGCCGGCGAAAGAAAATCACCGGAGATATTTTCTACTCTTGAAAAAACGAAAACGTTACCAGTCATTCGACATTTTCTTCCGGATTCATCAGTGACGTATTTGCATGTCGCTGCAAAGGAATTTGCATGGAGTCGAACGAATGATAAAAACACGAGATGCAATTGCATGGTGCGTTGCACAAGTATTTGCATGTGCATTCGCACATAACGTCATTAAAAAATGATGGTGCGTTGCACAAGTATTTTCACATGCGAAATGCATCACAAAATTTGTTGACTATCGGCAGTACTAGACGGTACGGTATGGCTCGGCAAGGGGAGGCCCACGCGTGGGTTTTGCTGGTTCAAGGTTGTTTTATCGTTGGCCGGAGCCCCTCGGCTTTCGCTCGTACACACCTTAAGACGGATGCAAGTAAGTTACTATCCGTTTCGGCAAGACCGTTCGTGCGCTATTACCGACCATGGCACTGCTGGTGAGCTCGCAGGCCATGGCAAATACGTTGAACCAGAATGTTTCATGGACCATTGATCGCTCGGGTACTACCGCGAAATATCGCGTGGTCGCCTATGGTGATTCCATCTATGCGGGTTACAACGGTTCGGTTTCGAATGCGGCAAAGTATTCGGCGACCACCGTTGAATCGGAATACCTGTCGGCACTGTGGAACACGGATGTGGAAAACGTGCGTCGCACAAAATCGGGCGCGGTGGCTTCCGACGTCTACAACAATAAAATCGTCGCGGAAAAATCGTACATGCAAGCCAGCTCGACCCGTGTGGTCACGTTCGAGATGTGCGGCAACGACGGACTGCAGGCACGTTCGAGTTTCAAGGGCCAGACCGGCACCTGCAATTACAGCGTGCTGACCACGGCCGAGAATAATTGCAAAACCTATGTCGCCGCGGCAATGGATTTCATCAACGCGAATGCCTACGCCGGCACCAAGCTGAAAGTGATCGGCAACCTTTACTATCCCGGTTACAACGCGGACAACGTGCAGAGCTCCTGCAACGATCCGTCCACCGGCGCCAAGGTGAACATGCGCGATAAATTCCTGCCATCCATCGCACGGATGAATTACTGGATGTGCACCTATGCCAACCAGAAAGGCTTCAAGTGCGCCGACAATTTCGCCGGTTACATGGGCGCCGATTACGACAGCAACGGCGACGGTGCAATCGATTCGCAGGCGCTGAAATACGTTGCCGGTGAAAGCGAAGCGAGTTACGTCACGCGCATCACTTCGACCTTGCGTTCGACCTTGCGCGATGCCAACACGCACTTCGTGTCTTCATCGAGCAGCTACGATTACATCCAGTCCGACGATACCCATCCGACCTACACGGGCGGTACGGTTTCCGCCGGTCTCTGGGGCGGTACCACCGGTACGGGCGCATCGCGTTATCCTTCCTACACGAATGGCAAGAGTCCGATCTGGAACCAGTACGGCCATGAGCTGATGGGATGGTCGCTGTCGATGTACGCTCCGGCGACACCGTGAGTCCGGCGCGCTAGATCGAATCGATGAATGATTCCGTAAAAAACAACGCATCGTCGTCCAAAAAAGACGGCGATGGCGTTCGCATTACCGAGCATGGCGAGCGCGGTTCGCGCTCGGCTTTGCTCTACAAGCTGCTTGCGCTCGCGTTGGCCGCCTGTTTCGTATTCTATGTCGCGAAGTTGTGGGTGCACCGGGTGCCGTCGGACAACGGAAGCAATCGTTCCGATCAGTCCGCATCGCATTCATCGGATGCAAGCGACATTGCTCCACCTTCGTCTTCATCCGCGACTTCATCAACGACGGCTGCAAACATTGATGCGCGCGCACATGCGTCGAGATCCGCGCAAGCGTCAGGTGACCGGAATGATCTGGCCAACTACGTTGCGCCGGGACAAACGCCGAAGATGGAAGAAGTGATCAGGCGATTGAATGAAGCCGGTATCCACGAGGGCCTTGGTGCATTCAATCCACCCGGTACCAGTCCGCCGATGATCGGCCTGGCCGTTCCCGACGATTATGTTTTGCCGGAAGGTTATGTCCGCCATTTTCAGGCGACTGACGATGGCCAACGCATCGAACCGATCCTGATGTTTTCGCCCGATTTTGATTTCTTCGATAGCGCCGGCCGGCAAATTGCCATTCCGGATAACCGCGTCGTGCCAAGCAACATGGCGCCGCCTGGACTCGTGGTTCGACCAATCAAAATTCCCCTTCCGTTGGAGCCAGGGGGAACCTAGATCTGAACATGTCCCGATTCTCCCGCGCCGGCTGGCGTTCGCTAGCCGGTCTTGTCCTGAGTGCGGCCTTGCTGGGCCTGTATTCGCGTGGCGGCTACGCTTATCTGCTCGGCTTTGTCGCACTCGTGCCATGGCTGCTTGCATTGAACGCGATGACGACGATGGCCGCCACCGCACGCAGCGGATTGTTAATGAGCATGGCTTTTGTTGCATCGGTATTTGCCTGGTTCGGTGTTGCCATTGGCGCTTACACGGGTATCGGATCGGCGACCGGATTACTCGTGGTGTTGGTGGCGGCCCCGCTGCTGCAACCGCAGATTTTGGTATTCGCACTGGTTCGTCATATCGCCGGACGCCGTCATGGTGTTGTTGTGCGTGCGCTTGCAGGCGCATCGGCCTGGGTGGCGACCGAGTGGCTGGTTCCCAAAATGCTGGGCGACACGATCGGCCACGGTTTGTATCCGTCGCAATATTTGCGTCAAATCGCCGATGTCGGCGGTGCTGCCGGTCTTACTTTTCTGCTGATTCTGCTAAACGAATGCGTGGCGCTTGCGATCACGCATCGACGCGACGGCGCTCGCACACTTGCGAAGCCGTTGGCAATCGCGGCATCGCTGTTGATCTTGATGATGGGCTACGGCGCTTTCCGTCTTTCAACGCTGGCATCCGCGCAGAATGCCGATCAAAAGCCGTTGCGTATCGGGATGGTGCAATCGAATATCATCGACTACGAACGACTGCGCCGCGAAATGGGCGCTTACGAAGTGGTTCGCCACGTGCTCGACACGCACTACGCGATGTCGCGCGAAGCAATCGACAATGATCACGTAGATGCCTTGTTGTGGTCGGAGACCGTATATCCGACCACGTTCGCGCACCCCAAAAGCGAAGGTGGCGCCGAACTCGACAGGGAGATTCTCGCTTTCGTTACGGCAGCAAAAATTCCATTGGTATTCGGTACCTACGACCGAGACGACCACGGCGAGTACAACGCGGCCGCTTTCGTGGAACCGGTAACGGGCACGCTCGGCTTCTACCGGAAGACGAAACCGTTTCCGTTTACCGAGCATGTGCCGGAATGGCTCGACGGCCCGACGCTCCGGCGCTGGCTGCCATGGACGGGCACCTGGCAAGCGGGTGATGGTGCGCGCGTATTTCCGTTGCGTCTTGCCGATGGACGCGAAATTCCGGTGTTGCCGATGATCTGTCTGGACGATGTCGATTCCGATCTTGGCATCGATGGCGCGCGCTTGGGTGCGCAGGTCATTCTGGGCATGTCGAACGATTCCTGGTTTACCGAATATCCGGTCGGCGCAAAGTTGCACCAGACGGTCGCGGCGTTCCGCAGTATCGAAACGCGCTTGCCGCAAATGCGGGTTACCGCGAACGGCATTAGTGCCGTGATTGACGCTACGGGAACGGTAGTGGCGAGCACCGGCATGAAGGAACGGAAGCTGTTGATCGGCGAAGTGTCGGTCGTGGAGCCGCGCACGACCTTGATGGTGGCCTGGGGCAATTGGATTGGCCGGGCCGGCTTCGCATTTCTTGTGCTGCTTGCATTGTTGTCCGTGATCGACTTCTTGAAGCGTCGCGTAGCTGCCGGCACGGTAGCAAGGCTGCCTGCAGTGGAAGGAAACTACCAGGCCGATGGTGTTGTGCTTCCCTCTTTCTGGCGCGCGGCAGCGGGGTTGCTTCGGGTATTCACTTTCGGCGGATTGTCGTGGATCGGAATGGCCCAGTTGTTCGGCGATGGCGCGCAGACAAATACCTTGACGCAGATCGGGATGTTCGCGGCCCTGGTGTTGGCACCGGAACTTGCCGTGTGGTCGATCATGCGCGCTTTCTCGGCGAGGCTGAGCATTGAAAACGAGATGCTGGTAATCGAACAACGTGAGCGACGCATCGAAATCCCGGTGAAAGAAATCGTCGCGCTGGAAGCATGGAAATTCCCGCTTCCGGAAGCGGGTATGTACTTGCGATTGAAACCGGATCAGCGTTGGTCATTCGGTATCGCAATCGCCGATCCGTCGGCGTTTTCCCGTGCTTTGATCAGCGCAGGCGGAATGCCCGTACTGGCGGATGCACTGGCCGGCGGCATGTCGATTTACGCACGCGTACGTCAGGCAGTTCCGCGTTGGCGTATCGATCATCCGGCATTCAAGTTCCTGCTCTTTTCACTAGTGCCGGCGCTGCCGGCTTTTCGCTTGCATCAACACATCGCTTTCGGTGGCACCTTCGGCGAGTACTACACGTTCGGCTTGAAGGCATACCTGATCGCACTTGCGATCTGGTGGGCTTCCTGGGTCATTGGCATGGTGCTCTTCGCGGCACTGCTGAGGGTCGTTATTGAAGCGGTGACGCTGTTGTCGATTGCCGTGCGTCCCCAGCGGGCAATCGATGCCAGAACCGCGATGGAAAACCTCGGTCGCCTGCTGTTCTTCGTCGGCGTTCCGGCATGGTTGTTGATGCGCATCTGGTCAGCATGAAAATGAGCGTGCGAAAAAATTAAAAAAAAGCTTTACACCGCTTTTTTCCGATTCGATTTATGTGAAGATTCTGCCTTCGGCATTTGGGGGGTGGTAACGTGTCATATTCAATTCGATGCATCGTGCGGCCGCTGGTTCTCGTGTTATCCACCCTGTCTCTTGCTGCTTGTTTCAAGCCGACGGCGCCGCCATCGTACGAATTCGAACCCTTGCCATCGCCGGTGTCGGCCTCGAATCCGCAATGCCCGGATTTGAGCGGTACCTATCGCCTCGTACCGGGCAGCCGGGAAAGCCGCCTGTTTTCCCCCTATTTGCTGCCACCGCATCAAATGGACATGGTGCAACTCACGCGCAATTCGAATGACTGGTTTTCGTATCGCGTGAAAATGGACGAGTCGCGATTTGCCGGGGAAGCGTCGGCATTGCGATCTTCCAATCCGTCGGGTTATGCAATATGGCGTGAACTGATTTCGCAGTGGCAGCAGGAAAAACGCGAAAAAAAAGAGACTTCGGTGATAGAAGGAAAAATCTTGCAGGTCGGGCCGCTGCCAGAGCGCGGCGGGTTGCTGACGCCGTCAATGTGCGAGGCCTTCTGGGGCATGGTCAATTATCAAGATGGTGAACCGGTAGGATTGGATGGCGATATCGATAACCCAGGCGCCGTTGAAACCGAAACGCGTCTTTCGCGCGGCAAGCGGGGTGCATTGCTTTTCCGCTACGACAATTATCGAACCCGCGGTTTCATCTTCGGTTCCACCGTGCGAACCGGCATCATCAACAGTGCTTACGCCAAACTCGAACCCATGCAGCATTCCTTGTTTGATTGGGAAGTGGGCGGCTCGACCGCTCCTCAACCACAGGTACTGCCTGGTTCCTTCGAGCAGCAAGTGAAACCGGAAGCCGCGTTGTCCGGGTCGGCCGTCGAGCTGCCTGCAAACCTGCCGGCGGTACTGGTCGATGTACAGCAATACGCGATGGGCCAATTACCGGCCGGTGCCAGCATCACTCATTTTCTGCTGGACGAATCGTCACAAAACGGGAAGCTGTGGATTTCGATGAAAGGCGAGACAAACAGCAACAAGGAAGTCAGCGATTTGCTACGAGCCATGATGCAACATCCGCACGTGGGCAATGTCGAGTTGGTGAGCGTGCTGTACTCAGACAACCATAAAATCAAATTCGATATTCGCCTGCAGCTCAAAGACCGGCCGCAGGCCCGCTAAGCGTTTCATTTTCAGGCGTTTTTCCGGACCCGTTGCACCCGGCCGGCAAATTGCGGCACCATGGCGCCATGAACAGCTTCGACAAGAGGCAGTATCCCCGCAGCCGGGTAAATCTGACGGCTGTCGTAGCGCCGAGCGCGCCTGCTACCGCAACTGCCGTTATCGATCTGTCGGAAGGCGGCGCGGCACTGGAATGGAATTTGCCCGGCGATATCGCGGTGGGTGCGCCGATCCGATTGCGCTTCCTGCTTGCCGGCGAACAAAGCATCGAGATTGAAGGGCGCGTCGTGCGGATCGCCAACGGCCGAGCCGGAATCGAGTTCCTCAATGCCCAGCAAAACCTCGTGCGCCAGTTATTGGCCGAAGCACGATCAGCGGAAGATTGAATTTTGTACAGGCATAAACCGGGTCTGGTGAAGCCATGACCCGGCCTGCATTCCGCTTGTAGAATAAGGTATGCACAAACACGTACTGCTCTATGGCCTGCTTGGGGGTCTATTGATCGCCGGACTCAAATTCGTCGAGTACCGCTGGCTGGTGCTGGAGCATTCGGTGGAAATCTACGGCGGGCTGGTGGCGGCGGTTTTTGCCGGCCTGGGCATCTGGCTTGGCCTGCGACTCACTCGCCACAAGGAA
This sequence comes from uncultured Arenimonas sp., assembly GCA_964584915.1. Lineage (GTDB taxonomy): Bacteria > Pseudomonadota > Gammaproteobacteria > Xanthomonadales > Xanthomonadaceae > Arenimonas. The sequence continues at coordinate 8,973 of CAZPCE010000023.1, forward strand.
ACCATCGTCGTACGCGAAGTGGAAGTGCCGGCGCCGGTTAACTTCGAACGTGATGAACGCAAACTTGAATCGCTGGCCATCACTCCGCGCGAACTCGAGATTCTGGAATGGATTGCCGAGGGCCTGAGCAACAAGGAAATTGCCGCGCGCGCTTTCGTCAGCGAAAACACGGTGAAGACGCATTCGAGCCGGGTTTTTGACAAGCTGGGCGTACAACGGCGCACACAGGCCGTGCAATTGGCCAAGCAGCTTCGCTTGATTCCCTGAAGACGCGAATTTCCGCGCCGCGGGACTGCGACTTTCGTATGATCAGGCTCGGCATCGTCCAATATCATCCCTTTGGGTGACGCGCGAAACCGCCGCCGCCTGTGGAATTGGCCTTCCTTTAATCAACCGGGAGTTTTTTATGAGAAAGATCGTACTTACCTTTGGACTGATCGGCGGTGCCATCCTGTCGGTGATGATGCTGGCCACTCTTCCGTTCCAGGACCAGATCGGTTTCGACAAGGGTGCCATCATCGGGTACACCACGATGGTGCTGGCCTTCCTGATGGTCTTTTTCGGCGTCAAGTCGTATCGGGACAATGTAGGGGGCGGCAGCGTAACGTTTGGGCGCGCATTGCTGGTCGGGTTCCTGATCACCCTGGTCACCAGCACTTGTTATGTTGCCACCTGGCAATTGATCTACTACAAGCTCGCGCCGGATTTCGGCGACAAATATGCGGCGTACGCGATCGAGCAGGTCAAGGCATCGGGAGCAACCGAAGCGCAAATCGCCGCGCAGAAGAAGGAGATGGACGAGTTCTTCGAAATGTATAAAAACCCCTTGGTGAATATTGCGATTACCTATATCGAGCCGTTGCCGGTCGGAATCATATTCACGCTCGTTACCGCCGGAGTATTGGGCCGAAAGCGGAAAGCGAAGCCGGCGGAAGTCGCATAGAACTGCCATGCGGGCCGGCCTGGCCCGCGAGCTGAAACGGATGCCGGAAGTGTGAAATCAAGGGTGTTTTTTGCCACGGCCGGCATCAATTTCAATGCTATTCTTCCTGTGATGATTTCCATCAATAACACTATGTCCGGCAATAGATTCCGATAGGGGTTCACTCATGATTGAATGGTTTTATGCACGCGAGGGTCAGCAATACGGGCCTGTGACGTTTGAACAACTCGTGGCGCTGGCCAGAAGTGGTGGGCTTTCAGGCAGGGATAGCGTATGGAACGCTACCATGCAGGGCTGGACGCCTGCCGGCCAGGTGCCTGGAATTTTCGATTTGTTTACCGGTCCCGAGATTCCTGCATCGAACACATACGCTGCTTCGAATGCGTCGGCTGCTCCAAACCCCTACCTTGCAACGAACACTTCCACTTCATCGAATCCCTATGCCGCACCCGAGAGCGGGTGGAGGGAGTCCGATTCCGTGACCGCGATGGCGCTGACCGAGATTTTGCCCGGCAGCCAGGAAATCGATGCGATGGAATGCATCAGCCGCGGCTATGAAATTTTCAAGCGGCAGTTTGCCAATATTCTTCTCGTCGGCCTGGTCTATCTGGGTTGCGTAATGGGCATATCGATAGTGTTCAGCATCATCGAGGCGGTGGTTTCGGCAACCTCCTCGCGCGGAAACCAGAATCCCGGCGAAATGGGTTCGATCGTCATTGCGGTGACATTGATCAGCCAGGTGATACAGCAGGTGGTCGCGATTTTCCTCAAGCTTGGCTTGGCCAGGGTAGGCTTGAACCTCGTCTCTGGAAAAGAAGTCTCGATCGGAATGCTGTTCGGCGAAGGATCGAAATTTTTGCGCGCCTTCGGTGCCTCGATATTGTTCGGTATTGCGATGGTCATCGGTCTGGTGTTGCTGATCGTTCCGGGTATCTATATCGCATTGCGCTATGGCCAATTCCTGAATGCCATTGTCGATCGCGATCTGGGGATCATGGAAGCTTTCGATTACAGCTCCTCGATTACCGAAAATAACCTGATGAATCTTTTTGTCCTGGGACTGCTGAGTTTTGTCGCGGTCATTGTCGGCATGATTCTCTGCGGTATCGGCCTGATCGTGGCCGGTCCGGTCGTTTGGCTTGCGTCACTGGTTGCGTATCGCTGGTTGCAATACGGTCCGCGTGCGGCCAAGGATCATCCGGGTACCGAGAAGCCGATGTTGAGCAGTCTCTGATCGAAAATGAAATCGGGATGCGATTCGCATCCCGATTTTTTGTAACGCGACATCAAGACGCATGCCGATAACGGCATGCGTCTTTTTTTATGCGCTTACGCCAAGGTCAACGCACGCCACCGCCGGCAAATAATTGCTCGCCGGTAAGCCAGTACGAATCATCCGAAGCGAGGAACACCGCAATCGATGCGATGTCGTTGGGTTGCCCGATACGACCCAGCGGCGTTTGGGCAACGGCACCGGCTTCGAAATCGGAGCCTATAAAACCTGCCGTGTGTGCGCCTTCGGTTTCGATCATGCCGGGGTTCAGCGAATTGACGCGAATCTTGCGAGGGCCGAGTTCGCGCGACAACACGCCGGTGATGGCATCCACCGCGCCCTTGGTGCCGGTGTAAACGGCGCTTGCCGGCGGCGTGATGCGAGCCACCACCGAACCGATGTTGATGATACTGGCACCTTCGCCCAGATGCTTTGCCGCCGCTTGCGTGGTGAGCAGCAAACCCAGTACGTTGATGTTGAATTGCCTGTGGAAGCTTTCTTCGGTGATGGCTTCCAGCGGCGCGAATTCGTAGACGCCGGAATTATTGACCAGCACGTCTAGCCGGCCGAATTTATTGATCGCCGCATCAACCATGCCTTGTGCGTCGGCCTGTTTTGAAACGTCGCCCTGCACCGCAACGGCCTTGCCGCCGGCGGCCGCGATTTTCGCTACGACGGCATCGGCGCCGGCCTTGCTGGAGGCGTAATTGACAACGACCGAAGCGCCTTCGGCCGCCAGTGACAAGGCGATGGCGGCGCCAATGCCCTTGGATGCGCCGGTAACTATTGCGACTTTGCCTGTTAGCTTGCTCATGTTCTTTCCTGAAAGGTTGGGTTAATGGGACTTCGTATATCCCGTAGTTCGCAACTTACGAACTATGGAACTAAATGTCAAGGGCTGGTAAGATGCAGGCCATGAGACCCCTGATTCATCCGGCAATCGAAGACATCACCGTGGAAGGCATCCTGCATGCGCTTTCCGATCCGGTGCGCGTCTCGATCTACGCCACTCTGGCAGGTTCGGGTTGTGCGTCGATATGTTCGAATTTCCTGGAAATGAGCGACCGCAGCATCCCCAAATCCACTCTGTCGCAGCACTTCAGGGCATTGCGGGAAGCGGGCCTGATCCGCAGCGAACGGCAAGGAGTTGAAATGCACAACACCAGTCGTTGCAAGGAGATCGAACAGCGGTTTCCGGGGCTCATCGCCGCGATCTTGAATGCGCACAGAGTGCAGGCAAGCGGCCGCGCACGTAATGCAAAGCGGAAAACACCGGCGAAAAAAACGACATCCGTGTAGTGCCGCACATTTAACGCGAGAACCGCTATCGGGCCACCGCATTTTTAAGCATACTTGCGGCCTTCAAACCGTCCGCTGCTTGATGTTGCGGCAGGTTTTGCCTCGTACTTCACGGAGTTCAAAGATCGAAATGAAAAATATTCTAATCCTGATCGCCTGCATGTTTGCCGGCAATGCGGCCGCAAAAGACAAAGTATTGCCGCTGCCGGAAACTGCGGCTGTGCAGTTGCAGGGTAAAACGCTGGTGGTAACGCGTCACAAGGTCCCGTCCTATACCGCCATGACGGCCGGCAAGGCCAGCTTCGGCCTTCTCGGCGCGGGATTGATGATTGCCGAGGGCAACAAGATCATCAAGGAAAACGAAGTGCCCGATCCCGCCGCATTGCTGGAGGCGCAATTGGCACCGGCATTTGCCAAGCACTACGGCATGCAACTCAAGCCGGCATCGGTGGCGATGATCGATGTCGAAAAACCGAAACAAATTGCCGCCACCCAGACCGATGCCGACTACGTTCTGGATATCCGTTCCGGTGGCTGGGTCTCGGCTTACTATCCGACTGATTGGGCGAAGTACTGGATTCTTTATAGCGTCCAGATTCAACTGGTGAATGCGAAAGACGGCACGCTGGTGTCCAACATGGCATGCAATGCAACCACCAACAAACATCCGAACTCGCCAAGCAAGGATCAAATGCTTGAAAACAAGGCGCAACTATTCAAGGACGTCAGCACTGCCCATGGCTGGACCTGCATGAAATTGCTCGCGGCACAGCAGTTGCGCCTGCCTGAAACCGCACTTGCGGCGACACCTGCCGAGTATGTCGATCCACTGAAAACTTATGCGGAAAAACATTCCGGGTTCGATTACAACGCCGATGCGGCTATTCCCGCACCGCCGGCCGATGACACGACATCGGAAGCACCGATGGATGCCACACAACCTGCCACGGAAACCGCACCGGCAGAACCGGTTGCCGAAGACCAAAAGTAAAGCGATGGAACGGCATGGCTGATATTGAAAAAGGCGGCCGAAGCCGCCTTTTATAAATCGCGAAAAACAATGATCTAGTTCGGCAGCAACACTTTATCGATGACCAGGATCACGCCGTTCTTTTGATAGACGTTGCTGATCGTGACGTTGGCGATATTGCCTTTTGCATCGGCGACTTTGAATTTGTTGCCGGCACCGGAGACGGTCAGTTGTTCGCCCTGTACCGTGGTCAATGCCGCTTTACCGCCGCCATCCTTGATCTGCTTGTTCAAGGCCTTGCTGTCCAGCGCACCCGATACCACGTGGTAAGTAAGTATCGCGGTCAGCGTGTCTTTGTTTTCCGGCTTCAGCAAGGTGTCGACCGTGCCGGCCGGCAACGCGGCGAATGCGGCATTGGTCGGTGCGAACACGGTGAATGGGCCTGCGCCTTTCAAGGTGTCAACCAGTCCGGCCGCCTTGACTGCCGCGACCAGCGTGGTGTGGTCTTTGGAATTGACCGCGTTGTCGATAATGTCTTTGGCGGGATACATGGCGGCGCCGCCGACCATCGGATTTTTCGCCTGCATTGAACCGGCGACTGCCGTGGCGGATAAAGCGACGGTGATGGCAAGGACGGAAACGATAGTGCGAATTTTCATGCGTGACTCCATTTTTTTGTGGGGGGACGAATGGATCTGCGTAAATGCAGAGTTGCCGTTCGTGTGGCCACAATAAATGCCGCGCAGTCGCTGCATGGTGAAAATAATCGACAGTTTATGCGCATAAAACATCGAATCGTCACGTGCTGTTCGCGCGCATGTGAAACGATTGAGAAGAATCGGGAAATCGATGACGCGGTTTTCATTTCACGCACTACGATTAAGGGAGCGCGTGAAAATAATTTCATCCCGGTCACTATATGGCGATCATGAAACGCTTGAAACTTCTTTCACTACCGCTGCAGTAGTCGACGCGTTCGCGTGTCGCGCCACGTCCGCAAGCGAAACAATACCGATCACCTCGTCGTTCGCATTGACGACGGGCACGCGGCGGATCTTGTTGGTTTCCATCAGCGTGCAGCAGTCCTGGATACTGTCTTCCGGCTTGACGGTAACGCAGGGTGAAGTCATGCAATCACAGGCATGCGCTTCGGCGGAGTTTATTCCCTGCGCAACAATACGGGTAGCGATGTCGCGGTCGGTGATTACGCCGGCCAATTTTCGCGTGGCCAGGTTTTCAACGACGGGAATTTGCCCGCAGTCATTGTCCACCATCATTTTCGCCACTTCGGTCAGCGATGTTTTGGGAGTGCAGCAAACGGGTGTATCGGTCATTACGCTGGCAACGGTCATGGTTTATTCCTGTTGATCCAGCGACAGCAGAAGGCTGCCGCTATCGGGGTTACCATCTTGAATCCCGCGACCCATGAGTTCTGTGCGAAAGCGCACACACAATTAAATTACGGAGAAGGTGCTATCCGACAGGTGCAGCCATTCCGGTGTTCTATTCTTCCGCCGGAACAATCACCATCCAGCCGATGCCGAAACGATCGGCAAGCATGCCGTAGCAGGGCGACCAGAATGTTTTTCCGAGTGGCATCTGTACGACTCCTCCCTCGGACAGCAATGCGAATACACGATTGGCTTCGTCTTCGTCCGGGACGGTCAGCGACAGCGAAAAGCCGCTGAAACTGGATTTGTCATTGCAGCCATCGGAAGCCATCACCCTGGTTTGTCCGACGCGAAAACTGCAGTGCATGACCTTGCTTTCAAACCCCGGTTGCAATACTCCTGGCGGCAGCGGTTTGGGGCTCTCGTTGAAACGCATCACCATGTCCACTTTCGCGTCCAATGCCGAACGGTAGAATTCCAGCGCTTCTTCGCAACGGCCGCCGAAGAACAGATAGGGTTCGATCAAAGCGTTCATGTTTTCTCCCTGCGGTGCTGAATAAAAGAAGATTTCCAATCGTGCTGCGATAGGCATCTTAGCCCGAATCCGGGAGTGGGGTGAACGAAATTTACCGGGAAATCATGGAACCCTAAGCGCTGTTGGCAGCTGGTTGTGTTGGCGATGAAATAGGAGCATGGTCAGCCTGCCTAGTAAGGCGTTTCAAACTTCGTCGGCCATCCTGATCAGGAACACTCATGGATCTGCGTAATTCGAACGATACCCCGGCCAATCATGCTTTTGCCGGCATAGGGAACCCGCCTCCCACCGGGTTGCTTGATCGCTTTATTCGGCGCTTCGGCGTGCTGTCCCATGTATTGGCAATTCTTGCCTTGTATTTATTGGCCGCTGTGGCGATCGGCCTTGCTCTAGCGCCGGCACTCTGGTTTCTGCACGCGTGCTGGCTATCGGTTTCAGGTTCGAGTGCCTGGCTGAAATGGCCCGCGACAGGTTTGGCCTGTGGAATGGCGTTTTTCATTGCAGGTTTTGCGCTGTTACTGGTGGTGCCGACATTCAATTTTCTAATGCCGACCAGAGTCAAACCGTTCAAGGGAAGCTATTACACGTATGCAGCTTTGCCTTGGTATATCCATAACGGATTGTTTTACCTGGTGCGCTACACATTTTTGCCGTACGTGACCTTGACGCCTTTCGGCGACTGGTTCTTGCGAGCCATGGGAATGAAGATAGGTCGTCGCGCCTTCGTCAACACTGAGTTCATATCCGATCCGTGTTTGCTGACCGTGGGCGATGATGCCGTAATCGGCGGCAGCGTCCATTTGTTCGCGCACTACGGCGGTGGCGGCCATTTGATTATTGCGCCGACGATTATCGGCGCGCGCGCTACCATCGGCCAAAAGGCAACGGTAATGGGCGACGTGCATATTGGCGAAGGAGCGACCGTGCTCCCGCATTCCGTATTGTTGCCCGGTTCGCGTGTCGGAGCGCATGAAACATGGGGCGGCGTGCCCGCACGCTTGATCACGCACGAGGAAATGGAACATTTGAAGGAAGGCATTCACGGCGTGGTGAATGCCAGGGCGCAAACTCAGGTTGTTTGATCAAGATGGCGTTGAGTGACGGCGACGCACATCGCTTTCGGTCGCTTCAATCGATCCGGTAAACGCGTGCCTTCGGCAAATCTTCATCCACCTGCAAAAACCAACGGCCGGCAATGCCGGGTACCACGACGATGTTGGGCGACTGCATCGGCTTGCGAAGTTTCATGCTGCCTTTAAGCACTTTCCATTTCTGCCCGTTCTCGAGTTCGAAAACCGTATCGACATCCCAGCCGTTGATCGTGCCCGTCAACCGGCTCTTGATCGGCTTGTCTTCGAGGCCGATATAGGAGGTGCGAACGGGGTCATCCTTCAGCCGTTCTTTTTCGACGGCGGCGGTTTTAATCGAGTCTTCCCGAAGCAATTGATTAAGTCGTTCGATCTGCGCCGGCGACAAGGTGTCGAGGCCGGTTTCGTGCAATTGTTCCGCAGTCAGGCGCTGTTCGACATTAATGTAGGGCTGCCCTGCCACTGCAGCGAACGTAATGGCAAAAAACACCAGCATCAGTGCAAGGCTTTTCTTTCCAGGCATGGTCAACACTCCGTCAAAGTCCGCAATCGAATGGACTGCGGCATGCAAATCCAATCGCATAGTCTATGCGCGTTATGTGACAGTTTTACGGCGAAGGCCGGAGACTGGGGCTGGTGCGCAGGGGCGTTTCAAAACCGCCTTTCGCGCTAAGAACGGCGGCCGGTTTGGAGTTTATAGCACCGGCGATATGACGTCGCAAACCAAAACCGAGGAGTAGCGTAGCCATACCGCTTGAAACGTCCGGGCATCTCGCCCGAGGCGGCAGGCGCCACAAGAGGAACGATAGTAGATCTATGCAAATTTTCTTGATTTTCATGGTTGTGGTTACACTTTTTATCGCGATTTCAGGTTTCAGGATTTGTCAGGAATACCAACGAGCGGTCGTGTTTCGCCTTGGCCGGTTCCAGGCCATTCGCGGTCCAGGCTGGTACTGGAATATTCCGTTGGTTGAATGGCAGAGAAAGCTGGATATCCGGACCAGCACGGTGGATATCGAGCGTCAGGAAACCGTTTCAAAAGACAGCGTCACGATCAAGGTAAATGCCGTTCTGTGGTTTCGGATCATCGACCCCGAGCGTGCGATCAATGCCGTTGAAGATTATCATTCGGCCGTCTATCAAGTGGCGCTCACGAGTTTGCGCAATATCATCGGCCAGCATGATCTGGACGAAGTGCTGAAGGCACGCGACCAGATCAACAAGACCTTGCGCACCATGGTCGATACTGCCACCCATCCATGGGGGCTGACCGTTGAAATGGTCGAAATGAAGGATGTCGAAATCCCGGTCGGCATGCAGCGCGCAATGGCGCGTGAAGCCGAAGCGGTCCGCGAGAAGCGTGCTCGTATTATCAAGGCCGAAGCCGAACTGGAATCGTCACTGAAATTAAGGGACGCGGCGCAATTCATCGCGGAAAATCCCGCGGCGCTGGAATTGCGTCGCATGCAGATGGTGACCGAAGTGGGCGCCGAGCAGAACACGACAACCCTGATCATGATGCCATCGGATTTCATGACACTAGCCAAGAGCGCCGGTGATTATCTGCGCGCCAAGACCGCCACGGCGATTGTCCAATAAATTCGTCAAGCGGTTTTCATGCGAAAGAAAGGGTGCACCGGTTGCACCCTTTCGTTTAAATGCGACACCCTTCAAGTCCACGATCGCCCTAGTCACATACACTTTCGACCATAGCTGCGACCCTTATGCGCTCTCGTGCATCATGCCCCGAGGTGGAATCTTTCTGCCGGTGCGTGGTGGTTTCTTCACGACTGTTCAGTCGTAACCCGTTAAAATCCGGCCATAACCCGATTCAAGGATATTGAATGTCGTCTTTACCGCGTGTGCAATCCCCGGCCCGTCGCTGGCTCTGGCCTGTCGTCATCTTGATTGTTATTGCTGCAGCCGCTTACTGGTTCATGAGTTCGCGTGGTGATAGCGGCGTGCAAGGCTATCGTACCGATGCCGTTACCCGCGGCGAAATTCGCACTGCGATTTCCGCCACCGGCACCTTGAGTGCCACCGCCACCGTCGATGTCGGCACGCAGGTGTCGGGCATATTGCAGACAGTCGATGTCGACTACAACGATGCTGTCAAGAAAGACCAGGTGATCGCCAGAATCGATCCGAGTACTTACCAGGCTCGCCTGGATCAGGCCAATGCATCGCTCGCCAGTGCCCGTGCCGGATTGAATGAAGCACAGGCAAGTGCCCGCAACGCGGAAGCCGATTACTCGCGCAAATCGGATTTGGCCAAACGGCAGCTGGTGTCGCGTACCGATGCCGATCTGGCTTTGTCGGCGCGTGACCAGGCGCGTGCTCGAATCGTTTCGGCCAATGCGCAGGTCAAGCAGCAGCAGGCGAATGTCGACAGCGCACGGCTCGATCTGGAAAAAACCGTTATCCGTTCGCCGGTCGATGGCGTCGTGCTGTCGCGTGCGGTCGAACCGGGGCAAACCGTTGCCGCGAGCCTGCAAACCCCGGTGCTGTTCAAGATCGCCGGCGACTTGCGGCAAATGGAAATCGTGCTGGCCATCGATGAAGCCGATATCGGCCAGGTTCGCAATGGCCAATCGGTAAAATTCAGCGTCGATGCTTTCCCGGACCGCAATTTCCGCGGCAAGGTGAAGCAGATTCGTCTGGCTGCCACCAATACGTCGAATGTCATTACCTATCCGGTGGTGGTCGAAGTTGAGAATGGCGACCAGACCTTGTTGCCGGGCATGACCGCGAATGCCGAAATAGAAATCAGCAATCGCGAAAACGTATTGAGCATTGCCAATGCCGCATTGCGTTTCAAACCAAATGATCCAACTAGCCAGACAACGACTGCCGGCGCCGGGGCGCAGGCCCGCAATGGCGTGATGATTTCCGAAAGCTTGGCCAAGGTGGCCGATGGCTTGAAACTGGACGCATCCCAACGCGAAGCTTTTGACAAAGCGGTTACCGCCATGCGTGAACGTGCCGATGCAATGCGTAAAGCAGCAGCGGCAAGAACCGAAGGGCAGGCCGCAGGCTCGCGCACATTTGGAGGTCCCGCTGGCGGTGGGCAACGCCAGGGCGGCAATGGCGGAAGTGACGGTGCGCGTCGCATGGCGGAGCGCATGAAGCAATCGTTTGCGCCGTTCCGTTCGATGCTGTCACCCGAACAGCAAAAAACCTGGGATGCGGAATTGGTCGTATTGGCGACGGCCAAACGCGCGCCGGTCTATAAATTGGTCGAAGGCAAGCCCGAACAAGTGACCGTTCGTCTTGGTTCGTCCGACGGCACCCGTACGGAAATCATGGGCGAAGCCTTGGCTGCTGGCGATTTGATCATCATTGGCAGCGCGCGTCCGACCGATAGCAAATGAAAAATAATCTCGTCATCGAAACCCAGAGTTTGAGCAAGGTTTACCACCCCGGCAGCCAGGCCGAAGTGGTCGCTCTGAATGCAGTCGACCTGAAAATTGCGGCAGGAGAATTCGTCGCGATCATGGGCCCGTCGGGTTCGGGAAAATCGACCCTGATGAATCTGGTCGGCTGTCTCGACAAGCCGAGTTCCGGCCGCTATCTGTGTGATGGCGTGGATGTGTCGACGCTTGATCGTGAAGAACTCGCCAGGCTGCGTTTAAGCAAACTCGGCTTCGTGTTCCAGGGCTTCAATCTGCTCTCGCGCATGGATGCGCTGCACAACGTGATGATGCCGCTGGCCTACGCGAATACACCGATTGCACAACGCGTATCGCTGGCACAGAAAGCCCTGGAAGCCGTCGGTTTGGGCGGGCGTTCAAGCCATCTACCAGGCGAACTTTCCGGTGGCCAGCAACAACGGGTGGCGATTGCGCGCGCGCTGATCAACAACCCTCCGACGAACCCACCGGTGCGCTGGATTCGAAAACCGGCGAAGAAATTCTCGATCTGTTCAAGCGACTTAAAAACGAAGGCCATACCATCGTGTTGATTACCCATGATGCCCATGTTGCCGAACACGCCGATCGCGTTTGCGTGATGCGCGACGGCCAGTTATTCGAAGCGGAGAAAGCGGCATGACGTTCAACGATACCTTGCGAACGGCCGTCTTCGCCTTGCGTGGCAACTGGATGCGCAGTGCGCTGACGTCGCTTGGCGTCATCATCGGTATTGCTGCCGTTATCATCATGGTCTCGGTCGGGCAGGGCACGCAATCGGAAATCAACAAGTTGGTATCGGGCCTGGGTTCGAAGATGGGCATCGATGCGACCAACACATGGCCGGGCGAAACACCACGCGAATGGGGCCGCGAAACCACCATGGACCCGAAGGTGCGCAGTCGCATCGACGGGCTGTGGTCAT
>CAZPCE010000024.1:0-11451 GCA_964584915.1 uncultured Arenimonas sp.
CAGCGCGGTGATATGAGCTTGCCGGAACGCAATATTTTGTTGGCCAGCATGACCGATGAAGTCGGCGAATTGGTATTGATGGATAACTACCGCCAGAACCAGGCCATCAGCGTGATGGAAGCGATGAGTACATCGCGCCTGGGTTCATTCGGCCATTTCATCCGTACTCTGGAATCACAGGGTCTGCTCGATCGCGGCATCGAATTCCTGCCCACCGATGCCGAACTGAGTGAACGCAAATCCCGCGGCCAGGGTTTGACCCGCCCGGAATTGTCGGTATTGCTGAGCTACGACAAGATCGTGATCTTCAATCAACTGCTGGATTCGGACGTTCCCGAAGATCCCTATCTGTCGAAAGAGCTGCAACGCTATTTCCCGAAACCGCTGCAGGAAAAATATGCCGCAGACATGCAACAACATCGTCTGCGCCGTGAAATCATCGCCACCATGGTGACCAACTCGATGGTCAACCGCATGGGTTCGACGTTCCTGTTGCGCATGCAGGAAGACACCGGCGAAACGCCGGCGCAAATCGCGAAGGCATTCACGATCAGCCGCGAAGTTCTTGAATCGCGTGATTGGTGGGTCGGTATCGACAATATGGATTTGAAGGCATCGGAAACCTCACAGATTTCCGCGCTGACTGATATATGGCATTTACAGCGGAACATGACGCGCTGGTTGCTGAACAAGCCGGGTGAAACCTTGAATATCGCTGCACAAGTCGAACGCTATGCGGCGCCGATGCGTGCATTGAAAGCGGCATTGCCGGCGATCCTGCCGGCCGAAAGTCGTGCAAGCCTTGAAGCGGATAAAAAAGCCTGGATGAAACAGGGCTTCTCTTCCGACATGGCTTCCGATTTCGCCAAGCTGCCTTACCTGACCTACGCCCTAGACATCATTGAAGTCGCACTCGAACGCAAATCCGATGTGGCATTGGTCGGCGAAGCCTATTTCGCCCTGTCCGATGCACTCCATACCAAGTGGCTGATGGACAACGTCGAAATCCTGCCGGTTGAAGGCCGTTGGCACGCACAGGCACGCGGCGTATTGCGTGACGAATTGCAGGCCCAGCAACGCGCACTGGTGGGTATTGTTCTATCTCAGGGTGATGGCAAGAAATCAGCCGAAAAACTGGTTGCCGATTGGTTGTCTCGCGATGACGCCACGTTGAAATACACCTTGAGCATGTTCGCCGATATGCGTAATTTGCGCAGCATGGATTTTGCGACCCTTTCGGTCGCCGTCCGACGCTTGGCGCAAATTGCTTCGGCGAGTTCGCGGACTGCGTAATGGGTGATGCGGCAGGTGGTGTTCGTTGAGCATCACCTCATCGCAAAATTAGGCTAAGCTTTAGCGAAATGGAGTCCGCTGTGCCACTACCTGCCCACCCACGCATCGCATTTCTAGCCAGTCCTACCGCCGATGCCCAGGCGGCACTTTCGCAACTGCTGGCTAAGCACGAACAGCACGCGCCAGACGATGCCGATGTCATTTGCGCGCTCGGCGGCGATGGCTTCATGCTGCAAACTTTGCACAAGCATGGCGCACGCGGATTGCCGGTATTCGGCATGAAGCTGGGTACGGTGGGTTTCCTGATGAACCAGCACAACCCGAGCGAATTGCTCGCACGCTTGCATGCGGCAGAACCTGCCGTATTAAGGCCATTGGAAATGACGGCGACTACCGAAGCCGGCGGCGTTTTTGAATCGCTGGCCTACAACGAAGTTTCTTTGTTACGGCAGACCCGACAAACCGCGCATTTGCGAATTCACTTGAACGGCCAGGTGCGTCTGGATGAACTTGTCTGCGACGGCGCGTTGGTGGCAACACCGGCAGGCAGTACAGCCTACAACTATTCGGCGCATGGTCCGATTCTGCCCTTGGGTTCGTCCGTGATCGCACTGACACCGATCGCGGCCTTCAGGCCGCGCCGCTGGCGTGGCGCCTTGTTGCGTGCCGATACCGCGATCAAGCTCGAAGTGCTGGATGCCTACAAACGGCCGGTCAGCGTAACCGCCGATTCCCACGAAATTCGCGATGTGGTCGAAGTGACGATCCGCGAATCGCTGACGCGGACCGTGACGTTACTGTTCGATCCGGAACACAACCTGGAAGAACGCATTTTAAACGAGCAATTCGTGACCTGATTTCGCCGTCGCAGCCGATGAGAATAAAATCCGCTAAGCTGTCGCCATGAGTGAATCCAATAACAAACTTGTCGTCGCCATTTCTTCCCGGGCCTTGTTCGATCTGGAAGAAAGCCACGAGCTGTTCGAACGCGAAGGTTTGCAAGCCTATCAGCAATTCCAGCGCGACCGCGAAGACGAACCGCTGGAGCCGGGCATTGCATTTCCGCTGGTAAAGAAATTGCTGGCCTTGAACCGGCACGGAAATCCCAACCTGCCGATGATCGAAGTCATTTTATTGTCCAGAAACTCATCCGACACCGGTTTGCGGATTTTCAACTCAATCGAACGATTCGGCCTGGAAATCGTCCGCGCCGCTTTCACCAACGGCTCGCCGCCATTTCCGTATATCCAGCCGTTTGGCGCGCAGTTATTTTTATCCACGCATGTTGAAGATGTGCGAAATGCCTTGTCCGCCGGCGTAGCTGCGGCCACCATTTTGCCCTCCAAGGCAGCCGACATTACCCACGACCAATTGCGGATCGCCTTCGATGGCGATGCCGTGATTTTCGGCGACGAGTCCGAACGCATTTCGCAGGAACAGGGCATGGAAGCCTTTGCCCGCAACGAACGCGAACAGGCGCAGACACCGTTAAGCGGCGGCCCATTCCGCGGCTTTTTGTCGGCATTGCATGAAATCCAGTCGGCATTTCCACCCGACAAATCTCCGATCCGCACGGCACTGGTGACCGCGCGTTCTGCACCTGCCCACAAACGCGTCATCCTCACGCTGAGGCAGTGGGGCGTACGACTTGACGAAGCCTTGTTCCTCGGTGGCCGCGACAAGGGTCCCTTCCTGCAGGCATTCGGCGCCGATATTTTTTTCGATGATTCGCAGCATAATGTGGAAAGTGCCAGGCAACATGTTGCCACCGGCCATGTGCCGCACGGGGTGAGTAATGACGCGAAATAGGATTTTCCGCTTTCTTGCAGTTTGCGTCGCGTGTGCAGCGCTCATCGCATGCCAAAAGGACAAGCAGAGCCACGCCGTCGATTCAAGCGAAAAAGTCGATTCGCTGGCGATGGAGTCGGAGCTTGATATCCTGGCGCTGGAAGGTCGTACCGAATCGGGTAGAGGCAGCGCTGCCTTTGATTGCGTGACGCCGTTTGAAGCGGCAACAGGTTGCAAGGTAAAAGCGGTCTTGCTCGATGGCAATGACTCGTTTGCTTCAAGCCTTGCCGAGAACAGATTCGATCTGGTGATTGCCGCCGATTCTTTTTTATCGCCGGGTATTTTCCAGAAAATCGATTTCCCGCGCATCCGATCATTCAAGAATCTGGATGCGCGCTTTTCCAGCAATGCCAGTGTGCAGAACCGGCTTGCCTTGCCATTGCACTGGAAACTCCTCAAGCCGGTTCCACCTTCTACGGAATCCATCGTCGAGATAGAGAGCACGCATCTGCTGATGAATGCCAGACATCCCAATTGCGCGTATGCCTGGATGGAATGGACCTTGTCGCCGAAAGTGCAGGCCGATATCGCCGCCGCACTCGATACCATTCCGGTGATACCCGCAGCGTGTGCCGGCAATGAATTGCTGGGCGACGATGCCTGCAAGCTTCGTGCGAGCGAAACGCCGGTTGCCGTAAAGTAGGTCGTGTAGCTCCGCTACGATTTTTTTCTTCCGAACACATAAAGCCCGCAGGCCAAAAGAGAAACCGCAGCGCTTGCCAAAAATGCAGCGTCGCCCTTGTCGATATCCCACATCACCGATGCCAGTCCGGCACCCACGACGCCGCCGATGCCGGAACTGAAACCATACATGAGGCTTTGGCCGGCCTTCGCCAAATGGCCCGGGAAGAATTTCCCCATCGAATGCATGCAACAGGCATGGAATACCGCAAAACCGAATGCATGCGTGGTCTGGGCCAACAACATTATCGTGAAGTTATCTGCATAAAATGCCGTTACTGCCCAGCGCGCCGCGGTAATCAGCAGGCAGAAAATCATCAGCCGGTTGGCGCCAAAACGCGAAATCAGTTTCGGCGCCTGCCAGAACATCGCGATTTCAATCAATACACCGGTTCCCCACAGGATTCCTATATGCGCTCCATCGTGTCCGTGTGCCTGCAAATGCAAGGTATAGAAAACATAGAAGGCGCCGAAACTGACCTGTGCCAATAGCACCACAAACAGGAAATGCGGTACGCCGGGGCGTCGCCATAATTCGGCAAACCGAACGCCGGCTTTTTCAATATGCGGCGCAGGATCGAAACGGTGCGGCCATGCGGCCAATACCGTCGCGATGAACAATGGCATTGTCAACCATGGAAAAGCATCATTGCCGAAATGGTCCAGCAATTTTCCGTAGCTGGAGGCAACAATCAAGAAACCCACCGAGCCCCATACCCGGATACGACCGTATTGGTGCGTGTCTTTTCCAAGCGCTTCCAGCGTCATGGCTTCAAATTGCGGCATCACGGCGTTATAGAAAAAACCGAACAGCGACATCACCACGAATAATTGCAATGTCGTGCTGGTCAGCGTGAAGCCGGCAAAACACAGCAAGGTCAGTATTGTACCGACGACAAACCAGTGCCCCGGTTTTTTTGATTTTTCAATAAAGCGGTTCCAGGCCGGCGGACCGATTATCCGGGTGCCGTACCATAGCCCCAACATGGTGGCGACCACATAGCCGCTGAAGCCCAACGAATCCACCCAGCGACTGATATAGGGCGTGTATGCGCCGAGCGCGGCGTAATAAAAAAAATAGAAGAGGGAAAAATGCCGCAGCTGGTTTTGCATGCCGCTAAAAATAACATGCCGATGATTATTTCGGGCAAAAAAACGGCCAGCTTGACTGGCCGTAAAGGTCTAACGTCGGGGAAACTTTTTGTTGCAGTATCTAGCGTCGTATGCCCACGCGGGCAGCGCTTTCACGCGATTCCAGTTGCGTCATGCGTGTCTGGTCTTTCAGCTCGACGAATTTGAGTTCGAACGGAGCACCGTAACCGGCCGGCAGATTCGAGCGATCAAAATTCAGGCTCAACATACCATTGCCTTGCTTGAACCAGTTCGCCATGGCCGCCTGTGCAACCGGACGCGCAACGCCATCGCGACCGGTGGCATACAGCGTTCCGGTCAGTTCGTAACGGCCGGGCGAGCCCACCTGGATCGGCATGCTGAAAGACAAGGCCTGCGGATTGAAACGGAATTCACCGTTCAATTTCGCGGTAGGCTGCGCAATCGAAATTACCGTGCGGGCATCGCGTTGGACGCGCAGATTGCCTTCGCTCGCCCCCGCCAACACCTGTACTTCCCACAGACCGGGTTGTTGCGAGACTTCATTCGGCAGTTTGCTGACCGCACGCAGCGAACCATTTTCGTTTTTGAACATGATGTCGTAGCTCTTGCCAGAAGGCGAAACCAGCAGGCCGCTGATTTCAGTACCGGCCATCGCTTTTTCGTTCTTTCCCAGCAACGCATTCACCACCAGTTGGTCGCCTGCCAGATAATTCTGGCGATCGGCCCTGGCTTGCAGCGTGACATCGCTGTTGGGTTCAAACACATGCACCAGATAACGGCCACTTGCTTTCGGAACCATCAATTGAAAACGCCCTTCGCCCAATCCGTCGGCAATTTTCACGATCGCGGTACCGTTGCCGACATCCATGCCGGCTTTTTGAAGTTGATCGGTATTGGCTTGCTGCGAGAAGGCTTTCGCGTTGTCGATGGCCTTGCCGTTGCGCAGTAATTTCATGTTGCCCGGAACAATTCCGGCAGCACCGGTTGCCGGGCTGATACGAACCAACGCGCCCGGAGCCGTGGTATCGATCAACAGGCCTTTGCTCAATTCATTGCCGTCAGTTTGCATCCAGAACTCGCGGCTTTCGGCGGTAAATGGCGTACTTGCCGTCAATTCGTTTTGCGGATTCAGCGCATACGAAAACGAAACCGGCTTGCGTTCGAACTGGCCGGCAGGCGCGGGAATATTTACCAGACGAGTCGAGATCAAATCGTTGTTGCGTGTCGACAAGCGACTGTCGTTTCCGGCTTGTGCGGCACAGGCTGCGCCCAGAAGTGAAACCAATAATAATTTGCGCATGATTAAAACCTCAATTCTTCATGTCGGTACGAAGGATGGAATCCAGGCCAAAACAGGCGCGGCGACTTTGGTTGTGCGACAACGGCTCGGCACCCGCCATGCGGGTTTTATCGGTGAACCAGACACTGCCGGCAGCCGATTGGCTGGTGCAGTTCAGGAACCCATCGGAGCAGCTGTTCAACCAGTTTTGCGTCGTTTCCAATCCGACATTTTCGAAATAACCACCGCAATAACTGTCCGAATCCCAGATGGCGGAATCGACATCGGTACCCACGACGCTGCGGAACAGTTTCGGCAGTGCAGGGCGGCCGCTGGTGCCGTACAAATTATTCGCGTTGTATTGCGCCATCCAGCTGACTTGCTGCTGCTTGACGGCATCGGACTTGTAACCAAGCAGCCAGCCCAATGAAGTTTCAAAAACGTTGCCCGATATCGTGGCATCGGCCAGCGGCGTTCCAGCCGATGACGGTGCAAGTGCATTCACGCGCACGATTTTAGAAATGATATTCGGATAGCGGCTGTCATACGTCGGGTTCGACATGATCCAGCGCATCACATTGCCGCCGTTGGAGTGGGTGATCACGATGAGGCGGGTGATTCCCTTGCTGCTGATGAAATTGGTGAGCTGTCCGGCCAGGCAGCCGGAAGCGCGGCTATCCCACATGTATTGTTCGAAATTGCAATTGATCACGACGTAATTGGCAGGATTGGCCAGACCACCGCGAACATTGTTCACCATGGTTGGTTGCCAATAGTTGTTATAGGCGTCGGTTTGGTTGCCGGTACCGTGGACAAAAGCCACGCCTGTATTCGCCGAGCACACACTTGATAAAGCCAACAAAGCAACAAGAAATAAATAACGCACGTTCAGCCCCCCAGATACAACAAAAGCGCGCGGTTCATCCCTCCTGGAACCCGCCCGAATGCGCTAGCGCTCTCCCTTCGCTGGCGTATGGCCAAGCCAGCATACGGATAAGTATGTGATCGTCAACACATTTCGATGGTGCGGCGCGTCACGTTTGGTGTGCTGCGCTGCGCAATTTCTGATCAATGTTGTGCGGTATGCGAAGGGTGGGCATCGTCCACCCAGTCCGGCATTACTCGATGGTGGGCAATGCCCAACCTGCTAAAACTCGAGATCAAGCGCCGCGCATAGGTAATCCATCATCGGGGACAGGTCCTGGCAGGATTGTGTGAGGGTTTTCAGTAGTTGGTCGCTGCAGACGATATCGTCGCTGATCGGCGCGATGGCGACGAAGCTTTTCAACTTCAAGTCCTCGACAAATTCGTGATCGGCGGGGAAGCCGCGCGGAACCCGCACGAAACTATCGGCTTCGCGTGAATACTTATCCCGGAATTTTTTCGAATAAACCGCCTTTTTCCAACTGGCCGGATTGTCGAGAATGAACTGCCGAATTTTTCTGAGTACTTCCGCTTCCGGGTACCAGTGTCCTGCGGCAATAAAGCATTCATTTTTCTGCAGATGGAAATAGAATTTCGGTGCTTCGCTGTCGCGGCCTTTCTCGTGATAAAAACGCGCACCCATGAAATGTTTGTACGGTGACTTGTCTTTCGAGAAACGGGCGTCGCGGTTAATACGAAACAGCGAGCCGCCAACGGCTCTGGGATCGGCAACGTAGTGTGTGCTGATTTTTGCCAGCGGCGCCTGGAAATCGCCAATCAGCGCCAGGAAAGGCTGCCGCACATGGGTTTCATAGTCGGCCTTGTGTTCGTTGAACCACTCGCGGTTGTTGTTCTTGTGCAGACTGTTCAGGAATTTGAATGTCTTGTCGCTGAAGTATTTCATAGGCTCGTCTCGATACTTTGGCCCCACACTTGCAACTGGTCCAGCAGGCTTTGCTGGTCGGCGGTTGCAAGGGTACGACATCTTTCGATTTCAAGATAATAGCTCTCGAAACCGTATTCGGATTGTGACGATTCCTTGCCGAGACGTTGGATACGATAGGCGTTCCAGCGCGCGATTTCTTCCAGCGACAGGCTGTCGGGCCAATTTCTGGCGCGATACCGGAATAGCAGTTCGTCGTAACGCGAGCCCGGTTTCCATGGCGACAGAAAATTCTTCAAATGGATTGGCGAGCTGCTGCGAATCGTCGAGAAAAACCGTTTGTCGCTATCGCTCGGGAAACCATCGTAAAGCGCGCCGTCGGCATCGGAGGGGTCGTAGGCTACGCGCTTGGTAAATACCTGCCGGACTTTTTCGGCGATTCCGGAGGCTTGCTGGATCAGGCTCGCATTGGCCAGGCATTTTTCCCTGTCGATTCCCATGCGCTCGAAATCCTCGTCGCGGCAATGTGCCAAAGGCAACACGACAGGGCAACGATTAGCGTGAATTTCCTTCAACGGAATGCGGGACATGCCTTCGGGCAAATCGACCTGGCGGATAAATACGCGCTCGGAAATATCTTCGGCACCCAGTTCCAGTAAATCCGCTGGATCTGCACTGAGATCGAAAACAATCGCGCGATTTTTAACCTCCGGATGCCAGGCGAGCGGTATGACCAAAGCGCCACATAGATGTTCGGCCGGGAATTGCCCCGAGATGTGCAGTACCGGCGTTTGCCGGAAGACATCGAGCAGGGAAACGACTTTTTCCTTGCTGCGCAGTTCGAGATAGTAGTTCCAGAGTTTCGGCTGGGCACTGCGAAGTTTTCTGGCCAAACCGATCAATGCACGAACATCGGACAATGCTTCGTGTGCCGTGCCTTCGCGAGTGCCGTTCGCTTCGGCCAGATGCTCTAGCTTGAAACTGGTAAAGCCGTCTTCGCGTTTCGGCCACTCAAGACCTTCCGGGCGCATGGCATGGGCCAATCGCATGAAGTCCAGCAAATCCCAGCGCGAATTGCCGTTTCGATATTCGCGTTCGTAGGCGTCGTAAAAATTGCGGTACAGGCCGAAACGAATAAATTCGTCATCGAAGCGGATGGAGTTGTAGCCTACGGCGCAGGTATTCGCGAGGGAAAGTTCTTCGTTGATGCTGGCGAAAAATTCGGCTTCGCAAACGCCGTCACGCAAAGCCTGTTGTGGACTGATGCCGGTGATCAGTGCGGCTTCGGGCGAGGGCAGTAAATCATTGGCCGGCTGGCAAAACCAGGAAATAGGTTCGCCGATTTCATTCAGTTCTTCATCGGTGCGAATTGCGGCGAATTGTGCGATGCGTGAACGCCGTGGATCTCTGCCAAATGTTTCTAAGTCATACCACAGGAATGATTTTGCCATTAAATGCCTGAAAGCTGCGCTTGGTCTTGGAATAGGTTGGTTCCAAGCGTAGGCAGGGATTTGGGCAAATGCAAGCGCGGCATTCCGACGACGTAACCCTGCGCCATATCAACGCCGCATTCATAAAGCGTTAACAGCATCGAGGCGTCTTCAACGCATTCGGCGACAGTCAATTTGCCTGCGGTTTCGGCAATCGAAGTGAGTGCGGCAATGATCGTGCGATCGAGAATGTCGTCCGGCAAACCCTGTATCAGCGAGCCGTCGATTTTCAGGATATCGGCTTCGATTTGTTTCAGATAGGCGAAGGTAGAGAACCCGGTACCGAAATCGTCTACCGCGATTCTGCAGCCGAGTGCACGCAAGGCCGAAAGTTGTTTCTGTGCGTTATCAAGATCGCTGATCGAATGCGATTCCGTTATTTCAAATACGAGCGCACCTGGGTTCACGTTGTACTCGACGATCTTGGCGGTGACGTAATCCGGAATACCGCCCTTTTCCAGCGTCTGTGCGGAAATATTGATCGTCAGACCAATCGGACGCGGGCTATCACGGGTTTCACGCAATGCCATCAAGGCATGGTTGATCACCCAGAAATCGATGTCCTGCATCAAACCGAAACGTTCTGCCGCGGGAAGGAAAGCATTCGGGGAAATCAATTCGCCCTGATTGCCTTTCAGGCGGATCAGTACTTCGAACAGGGCTTCGGAATAGGGATTGCGTTCCAATTGTCGCAGCCAGATGTCCTTGCTGTTGTGACTGCCAATCACATCGTTCTCGATGCCTTTCAAAGGCACGATCGGCTGGTAGCACAGCGCGAAGCGGTCAGTACGGAAGGCTTCTTCCAGACGAACCGACCAGCCGAGATCGACATCGAGTGCGGCCAGCCTTCCGGTTTCATGCGAATAGATCTGGCATTGGTTGCGGCCGGATTTTTTCGCCATGTGGCAGGCAATATCGGCATGTGCCATCGCATCGCTAGGCGAGTTCGTGGCATCGTCGATTTTCGCGCAACCGACCGAGAGGGTAATGCGATAACTTTTTCCGCCGTAGGTGAACGGCGATGCCGTCAGCACGCGACGGAAACCTTCCGCGAGCGTCGTCAAATCACTCGTGCCGACGTTGGTCAGCAATACGGCAAATTCATCGCCGCCCATGCGAGCCAGATAATCGGCGCCACGCAGGCGCGATTTAAGGCGCTGGCTGACTTCGACCAGTAATTTGTCGCCGGCGGCATGACCGGCGGTGTCGTTGATGTATTTAAAACGGTCCAGATCGATGAACAGCAGCATCGCGGTTTGTCCGGTACGACGGACCTTGCTGCATTCCTGTTCGAGCTGGGCTTCGAACCAGCCACGGTTGTAGAGTTTGGTCAAACTGTCGTGATCGGCTTGCCAACGCAGTTCTTCTTCCAGTGCCCGGCGTGCGGAAATGTCGCGGAATGCCACTACCGAACCGTTCAATTCCGATTCCATTTTTAACGGATGGATATTGCACTCGACCGGAATGCCGCGTTTGTTGGATGACCAGAATCGCGTTTGCCAGGAAGATACTTCGCTGCCGTTGGTGTAGCAAAGATTGAGGTACGAAGCCGTGCGTTGCATCGGCAAGCCATCTTCATCGGCATAGTGAAAGGCGTCGAAGGCATTTTGTCCGACCAGTTCGCTGGCATGGCTGTAACCGAGTAAATCCAGTGCAGCAGGATTCACGAATTGAATCGTGCCGTCGGAATCCACCCCGTAAACGCCTTCGCCGACCGATGACAAAATACCCTGCAGGCGACGTCGCTCGTTGTCGATTGCTTTGCGGTCATTGATGGTTCTCGCGAGCGATGCGATGCGGGCGAGCAGCAATTCTTTCGATTCGCTTTTGAACAGGCATTCCAGTGCGCCGCAGGCCAGCGACTCGGCAATCACGGCATCGGAATAGGTGCCGGTAATCGTAGCCGTCAGAATATGCTGGGTTTCCTGGTTGTTCCTGAT
>CAZPCE010000024.1:11551-20618 GCA_964584915.1 uncultured Arenimonas sp.
GCTTCGAGATAATCCGACCATAAAGTCAGTGCGGTACGCGGACGCGACATCCGCCAGTTGACGGCATTCGCATTGCTGGAATCGGCCATCACCAAAACCGGCAAGTGTTCGAAGCGTTCACCGTGCAACAAGCCGAATACATCTTCGGCGATGCCTTCGGAATATTCCGGCCAGCCAAGCACGACCGCATCGAGATTGTTATGGCCGATCTGGGCGCGTAAAAGGGTTTCGTAGGCTTCGGCGAGGGTGGCAACCGCGGTGACGCCGTAACCATATTGGCTGAGCACTGCGGACAAAGCTCGACGTCGCGTTTGCGAGCTTTCTGCCAACAGGATCATTTTCATCCATCACCCCCTCTCCGGACATTCAGGCTAAACCGAAGCCTGCCCAAACGCCAGTATTTCGGGGGTCTCAGGCGAATAATTCGGCGATTTTTTCGTCAAATTTTGTTACGTCAATCTCGGACAGGCTCTGTTTGCCTTTCGTGGCCTGGACCAGCAGTGCACGCTGCAGCTGACCCCGTTCATAGGCGAACCGGTAAGGAACCCGGCTAAAGCTCACCATCGCGTAGCGGGGAATGAATACGCCGGGATGACGTTCGGCCAAGGCACGTTCGAGCTGGCGCTGCAGCAGGAAGTCCGGATCATCGACCAGGTCACGCATTTCGACATAGTTTTCGAGCGCCATGGTCTGGATGGCCAAGGCATTGGGCTTCCGTTCCCGTTCGAATTCGCTGAACGCATGTCCCCAATGGTCGGATTGCTCGATGTGTTGCACCAGTGCCAGACAATCTTCAAAGGCGCAGTTCATGCCCTGACCGTGGAAGGGCACCATCGCATGGGCTGCATCGCCGAGCAAAACGACACGGCCATCCAGATGCCAGTTGTCGCAATACAGCGTGCTTAATCCCGAGGTCGGATTATTGATGAAGTCTTCGTCGAAATTCGGCATCAGGGGCAGGGCGTCTGCGAAGTCGTCTTCGAAGAATGAGCGGGCTGCGGCGAGGTCTGGAATCGTTTCGAAACTCGGATCGCCCGCATTCGGCAGGAATAACGTGACAGTGAATGTTTTTTCCGTGTTCGGTAATGCGATACACATATAGCCACCGCGTGGCCAGATGTGCAGCGCATTGGCTTCGATCCGGAATTCGCCGGCGGCGGAAGGCGGAATTTCCAGTTCCTTGTAACTGTGGCCGAGCGATTCGAAACGTTCGGTCAAATGGTTTTGTTGTTTCAATGCGGTGCGGACACCGGAACCGGCGCCATCGGCACCTATCAATACCTCGAAATCAAGTTCGGAAGTCGAACGGTCATGGTCGTTGATGAGCTGGATATTTTTCCTGTCGAAATCGATAGTTTCAATTCGACGGTTGAAGCTGATTTTTGCGCCGGCGGCTTCGGCGGCATTGAGCAGGGTGATATTCAACTCGCCGCGATGCACCGACCAGATGACTTCGGAGTCATCCTTGCCGTAGCGCTGCAATTGGGTATCGCCGTTTTTCATGTGCACCATGCGGCCGCGCATCATGACGGCCTGCTGCATAACGGCATCATTCAAACCGGCTTCACGCAGCGCATGCAAGCCACGTTCGGCCAATGCAAGATTGATCGATCGGCCACCTTCGTAGCCTTTGACGCGTGGGTCGGGGCGCTTTTCGAATACTTCGACTTGCCAGCCTTTGCGTGCCAGTAAAGTGGCCAGCAAGGCACCGGCAAGACCGGCTCCGGCAATCGTGATTTTTTGTGTGCCGCTAGCTTGCATGGTGTGCATCCTGCCAAAGTTTTACCGCACGGACAAAACGCAGTACATCGGAATGATTGTTGTAGAGCGGGGTGGGCGAAATACGGATGACGTCGGGTTCTCGCCAGTCGCCGATAATGCCTTGCGCCGACAATGCTTCAAACAATGCCCGGCCTTGTTCGCGCCCTGCATTGACTCGCAGGGATAGCTGGCAGCCGCGTTGATCGGGATTGGCCGGTGTGGCGATGCTCAAAGTATTTTGCAGTTCCTGCTGGATCAGCGCTTCAAGATAAGCCGTCAGTCTTACCGATTTTCTTCGCAGGTTTTGCATGCCGGCCTGCTGGAAAATTTCCAATGAGACGCGCAGTGGAGCCAAGGCGAAAATCGGAGGGTTGCTCAATTGCCAACCATCGGCACCGGGAGTCGGAATGAATTCCGGACCCATTTTGAAGCGAGTGGTTTTGTCGTGCCCCCACCAGCCGGCAAAACGTGGAAGTTTTGCGTTGGCATGGCGATCGTGGACGAAACAACCGGCAATGGCGCCCGGGCCCGAGTTCAAATACTTGTAACTGCACCAGGCGGCGAAATCGGCGCCGCTGTCGTGCAAGTTCATGGGAAGATTGCCGGCCGCATGCGCGAGATCAAAACCGACTTTGCATCCGGCGGCATGGCCAAGCCGGGTGATTTCTGTCAGATCGAAATATTGTCCGGTGCGGTATTGCACGCCGGGCCAGAGGATCAATGCAATACGGTGGCCGTGTTCGGCGATGATTTTTTCGATGTGTTGCATTGAAAAAATGCCACCGGGTAAATCGGGTTCGATCTCGATCAGGCTTTCTGCAGGATCGAAGCCATGGAAACGCACCTGCGATTCAACGGCATAGCGATCCGAAGGAAACGCACCGGCTTCGATCAGGATGGCATTGCGTTCTTTGGTGGGGCGGTAAAAACTCACCATCATCAAATGCAAATTGACCGACAGCGAGTTCATCGCGACCACTTCGGATGGCATCGCGCCGACAACCGATGCCAGCGAATCACGTACGAATTCGTGATACGGCATCCACGGATGTTTGCCGTGGAAATGGCCTTCGACGCCGTTTTCCGCCCAGTTAGCCAGTTCTTCGGTCAGCGCAGCCGGCAATGATTTTGGCTGCAAGCCGAGTGAGTTGCCACAGAAGTAGGCCTGCTCACGGCCTTCATGCCGCGGAATGAAAAACTGCTCGCGAAAATGCCGCAAGTCGTCTTGCGAATCCTGCTGCAAGGCATGGGCTTCTGAAAAAAGTTCGGACATTCGTGTTTACTCGAAACGGGACTTACTGAGGCCCAGCCATTCGAGCGCAGTGCCATGAAATAAACGGGCTTGATCGGCTTCCGACAAATTCAGCGAATCAATGCCGCTGCCGGGTACCTGCTCGCCAAGCGGGAAAGGATAGTCGGTGCCAAGCATCACGGTTTTCGTGCCGACGGTATCGAGCAAATACAGCAGTGCTCGCGGATCGTGCACGCAGGAATCGAAATACATCCGGCCAAAATATTCGCGTGGATTGCGCGGGTTGTCGGTCGCGACCAAATCCGGGCGCATCTTGAAGCCGTGTTCGATGCGACCAATCGTGTAGGGGAAGCTGCCGCCACCGTGCGCAAAACACACTTTCAGTTTTGGCAAACGTTCGAGCACGCCACCGAAGATCAAGGCGCAGGCCGCACGCGTTTGTTCGGCCGGCATGCCGACCAGCCATGGCATCCAGTATTTCGGCATCGCCTCGCTGGCCATCATGTCCCAAGGGTGTATCAGGATCGCGGCATCGAGATCCTGCGCAGCCTGAAAGAATTCGAACAGTTCGGGTGCATCGAGATTCCAGTCGTTGATATGCGAGCCGATCTGGATGCCCTGCAAGCCAAGCTGATCAACGCAACGCTCCAATTCCTGAATCGCGAGACGCGGCGATTGCAAAGGCACCGTGCCGATACCGGCGTAGTGTTTACGGTGGGTGCGGCAGGTTTCCGCCATGTGATCATTCAAACTTTGATGCAGTTCCAAAGCGTGATGTGGTTTTGCCCAGTAACTGAACATCACCGGCACGGTGGAGATGACCTGCACCTGCACGCCGAATTTGGCGTAGTCGCTGATGCGTTCGACCGGATCCCAGGTGTTGGATTTTATTTCGCGGAAAAACTTGCCGTCTTTGTAGATGTTGTGTTTGCCATCGCTGCCTTCGTGGATCACGGCGAAGCGGTTGTCGCCGTACTTGGTGGCAAGGTCCGGCCATTTTTGGGGCAGGTAATGGGCATGGGTGTCGATTTTCAGCATGTCGTTATTCTAGACCTTTGCATCATGCATTCAGGTAGGCAGCGAAAGCGGCGTACACCGGAATGCCGATGGCGAGATTGAAAGGGAAGGTAAAACCGAGCGCAGCGGTAATGCAGCGCCCCACATTGGCATCAGGCAAAGAAGCGCGAATGGAGGCCGGCGCGGCGATGTACGAAGCACTGGCCGTCATCGTGCCGAAGACAGTCGCGGTCGCGGTGCTCATGCCGATCCAGTGGCCGACGCTGACACCAAGCAAGCCATGCAGCAATGGAACCGCCGTGGAATACGTGGCAAGTCGGAATGCCTCGCGGCCCACGCTGCGAAGCTGGCCGGCGGCGACCATTCCCATGTCGAGCATGAAAAGCATCAAGGTGCCCTGGAAAAGCTGGACATACATGGCATCGACCCTGGCAATGCCCTCTTTGCCGGAGATCGCGCCAATGGCCATTCCGCCAATCAGCAACAAGGCGGTTTTGCCGGTGAGTACTTCGCGAATCTGATGCCAGCGCAGGCCTTCACTGCCTTTTGCCAGTGCGAGCCCGATCAGAATGGCTGGAATCTCGAGTGCCACCACCAATGCGACCAATACCGGATCTGCCGATTGGCCACCGCGTTCGGTGAATTGTTGGGCCGCAATAAAGGTAACCGCTGAGACAGAACCAAAGTGCGCGGCGAGTGCAGCGGCATCGATTCGCGTATCACCAAGCCACCATTTCGCAATGAAATAGGCACTCGTCGCGGTGGCGATGCCCGCAAGCAAGGTGACCAAAATCAGCAAGGGCAGATTGGCCGGTGCGTTGTTGCTCAGTGCTACACCGCCTTTCAGGCCGATGGCGAGCAACAAGAATATCGACAGGTAGGATTGGATGGCGGCGGGTATTTCGAGGTCGCTCCGGACAGCTCGCGCAAACATGCCAAGTGCAAAAGCCAATACTACGGGCGAAAGCAGATTGCTGACCAATAATTCCGAGGAAAACATCTTAAATCTCGACGGTATATTTTGCGGGAGCCGGATTCATGTGTCCGCATTGGTCGCAGCGGCGATGTTCTTTCGAACGGTAGAATTTTTCGAATACGGCCGGAAATTGGGTTTCGATATTTTCCAGCACGAAATATTCCTCGTACAACTTGTGGTTGCAGCTTTCGCAATACCACTGGAGGCCGTCGAGTTCATTCGGCAGGCGCTTGCGTTCGATCACCAGCCCGATCGAGTCCGGGCCGCGTTGCGGCGAATGCGGAATCCTGGGCGGCAGATAGAAAATCTCGCCGGCCTTGATCGGAATGTCGCGGCTTTTGCCGTCTTCTTGGATTTTCAGCACCATCTCGCCTTCGAGCTGGTAGAAAAATTCCGGGCCTTCATCCCAGTGGTAATCGGTGCGCTGATTCGGGCCGCCAACGACCATCACGATAAAATCGCCATCGACGATGCACTTGTTGCCAACCGGTGGTTTTAGCAAATGCCGGTTTTCGTCGATCCACTTTTGGAAATTGAAGGCAGGCGTCAGCATTGTCAGTCCTTGATTACGGCAGTGCATTTCAGTTCAATGGCGATGGGTGTTGGCAGTGCCGTAATGCCTAAAGTAGTGCGGCAGGGTGCCAATGTTGCCTCGGGAAAATACTCGGCCCATATCATGTTGTAGGTTTTGAAGTCATTTGCCATGTCGGTCAGGTAAACCGTCACGTCGACCAAGTCATCATAACTTGCGCCGCTGGCTTTCAAGACTGCCAGCACATTGGCGAATACCGAATGGCATTGCGCCGCGATGTCGTAACTTTGCAATCTGCCATCAATATCGTAAACATTGCCCGGAATGCTGTTGTCGACGGCACTGCGCGGACCTATGCCGGAGAGAAACAGCAAATTGCCGACACGTCGTGCATGCGGGTAATTTCCGACCGCTTTCGGCGCGCTGCTGGTTTCGATGGAATTATTCATCGCGCCGAGTGTTCCCGCAGTTTTTCCAGTGCTTTCGGATATTCGCGGGCCAGCTCGTCCTTGCCATGAATGCTTATGTTCAAATCTGAAATGCGGCCATCCAGCAAACTGTAAACCCAGCCATGCACGGTCAGGTTCTGGCCTCGCGCCCAGGCATCTTCCACTACCGTGGTTTGGCAGACATTGACCACTTGCTCGATAACGTTCACTTCGCAGAGCCGCGCATGGCGCATGGAATCGAATTCCTGGCTGTGGATGAATGCCGAATGTTTGTTGGCGACGTCGGCGATATGACGCAGCCAATTATCTGCCAAACCGACACGGGTGTTTGAAAGTGCCGCATGCACACCGCTGCAGCCGTAATGGCCGCAGACGATTATATGTTCGACTTTCAGCAAGTCGACCGCGAATTGAATCGTGCTCAGGCAATTCAAGTCGGTGTGTACGACGACATTGGCGATGTTCCGGTGCACGAATACTTCACCCGGTTGCATGCCGGTAATCTGGTTCGCGGGTACGCGTGAATCCGAACAGCCGATCCAGAGATATTTCGGCGCCTGCATTTTCGACAGGCGCTTGAAGAAATCCGGATCTTCGCGCCGGACTTTTTCGGCCCATTCCTTGTTCTGTTTAAGCAAATCTTGTAATGGCATGCTTTATCCCAAATCGATGCAAATATTTTTTGTTTCGGTGAAAAACCGCATGGCGTCCAGACCGCCTTCGCGACCAAGGCCGGATTGCTTCATGCCGCCGAATGGCGTGCGCAAATCGCGTTGCAGCCAGGTGTTTATCCAGATGATTCCGCATTCCACCGCATTGGCAACATGGTGGGCACGGCGAATATCGCTGGTCCAAATACTGGCGGCCAAGCCGTAGTCGCTCGCGTTGGCCAACGCCACTGCTTCGGTTTCATCCTCAAATGCCTGTAGCGTAACCACCGGCCCGAAAATTTCTTCCTGATTGGTACGGGTGTAGGGGCCGAGGTTTTCGAATACGGTCGGTGCGATAAACCAGCCCTGCTCGCAACGACCCGATGGCGCGACAGGACTTCCGCCGCAGAGCAATTCACCGCCTTCGGCTTTGGCGAGTTCGATATGCGACATCACCTTGTCGAAATGGGTTTTCGAAATCATCGAACCCATTTGGGATTTGGCATCCATTGGGTTGCCGACGCGAAGATGCTTTGCCCTTTCGACAAAAGCATCGCGAATTTCCTTGTAGATCGATTTCTCGATCAGGATTCGCGAACCGCAAAGGCAGATTTGTCCCGAGTTTTGAAAAGCGGACCGCATCAGGGTGTCGATCAGATTTTTTCTGGGAGCATCTGCAAAAATAATGGTGGGGTTTTTTCCACCCAATTCCAGTGATGTTTTTTTCAATGCCGGCCCACAATGTGCGGCAATTTTCCTGCCCACCGCAGTGCTGCCGGTGAATGAAACCGCCTTCACATCCGTATGTTCCACGAGGGCTTGGCCGACTTTATTGCCAAGCCCGTGAACGATGTTCAGCACGCCTTCCGGGAAGCTGATTTTCTGCGCCAATTCGCCCAGCATCGCGGCCGTCATTGGCGTAATTTCCGATGGCTTGGCAATCACGCAATTGCCGGCCGCCAAAGCCGGGGCAATCTTCCAGGTGAACAAATACAGCGGCAAATTCCAGGGCGAGATGCAGGCGACAATGCCGAGCGGCGTGTGTGTCGTGACATTCCAACCGGCCTGGCCATGGTGGGATTCACTCGAAAACTGGCTGGCGCAAGCGGCAAAAAAACGCAGGTTTTCGACCGCGCGGGGCATTTCGACGTCACGACTCAATGACAGTGGCTTGCCGGCATTATTGGTTTCGGCGAGCGCGAAGGAATCGATGTTTTGTTCGAGTGCGTCCGCCAGTTTATTCAGCCATGCGGCGCGTTCGCCGTTGCTCAATCTCGACCATAGTGGAAAGGCTTTTCTTGCGGCAATAACGGCGGATTCAATATCGCCTTCGTCGCTGTCCGGACAGCGTGCGATACATTCGGCGCTTGCGGGGTTGATCACATCGAGCCACGCATCGCCATGGGCGGCGGTTTGCTTGTTGCCGATCGTGTTGAGGATCGTGGTTGTCATCCCGCTAGATTAACCCGTAAGCGGCCCATCCGGACAGGTTTGTTGCTTAAGAAAAAAACTCGATGCCGACGAATTCCTCACGGTACCAGGCAACGCGAGCGGAATAACTGGGCACCGGGCCGGGCTCGCCGAAAATATAAACGCGACCTTCATCCTGAAGATTGAATGGCCAGGAGCGAGGGCGCGAAATCTGGCAGCCGCCTTTGGAAATGTCCTTGATTTCGACCAGGAATGCCTTGCTGGCACTGACGAACATGGCATGCCCATGTTGCAGGTGGCGGGTGTGGATCCGGCGTTCGAATAGGGCCATAGGGGTGGATATTACGACATCTCGTCGATGATTTGGATGGGAATCGGCTGGGCCTGCAGGTATTGCAGTCCGATAAGCTTGCCGTCCTCCCAAACCAGCATGGCTTCGGCATCGATAACGTTTTCGTTGTCCATCACGAAGTACAGGTTCAAAACGTCGTTCGGCGAAAAATTCCAGTCGTCCGGCTTTTGAATGCAGCAACCGGTTTGCGAGAGGTTTTCAAGCCGGGTAATGCTGGAGTGATCCTTGGTCGCTACGATGACCTGGCATTGGTAGCTGTAGCGCACGGCTCTACGTTGATCATCCATGCTCATGTAAAGCTTCCTTCACTTTTAGGGCGTCGAGCCTATCCTAAGGCGCCCAGTGTAATCTTAAAGTGAGCGTGTCCGTCCACCGTCCACCGGCAAATTAATGCCATTGACGTAGCCTGCCTGTGGGGATGCCAGAAAAACAACCGCAGCCGCAATTTCGGAAGCTTCCGCAAAACGTCCGGCTGGTACGGTGCTTAACATGGCATTGGCAATTTCTTCGCTGGCTTTATTCGTCGCGGCGGAACGTTCTTGCAGAATCTGCTCGAGCCTTTGGGTGCGCGTGTAACCCGGCAGGACATTGTTGACGGTAATGCCGAAAGGCCCCAGTTCGCTTGCCAGGGTTTTTGACCAGCTGGC
>CAZPCE010000025.1:0-17555 GCA_964584915.1 uncultured Arenimonas sp.
CTGCATCTGGGCCATCAGCTTTGTTATTCTTGGGCCTTCTTTGGCGGGGCTCGACGGGACGGGATATGAAACGACTTTTTCGCTGGGCTTTCAGGACGGTGTTGGTTTTTTTGCTGGTGCTGATTTTATTCGTTCTGCATTCCATGTATTTCAAGCCGGTGCATATACGCATTTTCTTCGAGCGGGTGTTTATAGAATACGCTTTCGAAGATCCCCAATTGTTGTCCAGCCTGCGCATTTTGCCACCATGGATGGATTGGTTCAGCGATGATTTGACCGACTTGTCGCTGGCGCAGGAAGAAAAGCTCAATAAAAAACTGCGGACTGATCTCGCCACCTTGCGCAGTTACGACCGCGCTTCGCTCAGCGTCGAAAACCAGCTCAACTACGACATGCTCGAATATTTCCTGGAAGTGCAGGCCGAAGGGCAGAAATTCCAGTACCACAATTTTCCGCTCAATCAATTATTCGGTCTGCAAGGCGAGTTACCCACTTTTCTGGCAACCCAGCATTCGGTGTCGAATGTGGAAGATGCCGAAAACTATATCGCCCGTCTGGACAAGATTCCGCTGGCTTTTTCCCAGGCCCAGCAAGGTCTCGACAAGCGGGAAGCATTGAAAATAATCCCGCCGCAGTTCGTTATCGAAAAAGTGTTGCTGCAGATGCGCGAATTTGCTGGAGCGCCGGCGAACAAGAATATCCTCTACACATCGCTCGAGGAAAAATTGAAAAAAGTTTCCGATCAGGAAATCAACGCGCAACAGCGTAAGAAAATACTGGCCGACACCGAAGCCAGCATTCAGAAGAACGTTTACCCGGCCTACCGGAAATTCATTGCCTACTACGAAAAACTGCAGCCGAAGGCGAACGGCAACAACGGCGTCTGGGCATTGCCTGATGGCGATGCGTATTACCAATGGTGTATCAAGCAGCACACCACGACTGATATGACTGCCGATGCGGTTCACCAATTGGGTTTGAGCGAAGTGGCCCGCATCGAAGGCGAGATGGATGTCATTCTTAAAGCTGAAGGGTTGACCGAAGGCAGTGTCGGCGCCCGCATCGACGAAATTTCAAAACGTCCCGACCAGTTGTATCCCGATACCGACGCGGGACGCGCGCACATCCTGAAGGATTTTCAAGCCATCATCGATGATGTCGATAAAGGCCTGACGCCGTATTTCAACGTCCGGCCAAAACAGGGCGTGAAAGTTGAGCGGGTGCCGGTGTTCAAGGAAAAAACCTCGCCCGGCGCTTATTACGACACGCCCGCATACGATGGTTCACGCCCGGGTATTTTTTACGTCAACCTGCGCAGCACCGGCGAGGTCGCGAAGTTTGGAATGCGCACGCTCGCTTACCACGAAGCCATTCCCGGCCATCATTTCCAGAAAACGATCCAACAGGAACTCAAAGACGTCCCCACCTTCCGCACGATTTTGCCTTTTACCGCTTTTGCCGAAGGCTGGGCGCTTTACAGCGAAAGGCTGGCCTGGGAAATCGGCTACGAAAAACAACCGCTGGATAATCTGGGCCGCCTGCAGGCCGAAATGTTTCGATCGGTGCGTCTGGTGGTGGACACCGGTATGCATTCCAAGCATTGGACGCGTGAACAGGCCATTGATTACATGCGTGAAAAAACCGGCATGCCCGAAACCGATGTCGTGGCGGAAATCGAGCGTTACCTGGTAATGCCGGGACAGGCGCTCGCTTATAAAGTCGGGATGAATACGATTGTTCGTTTGCGTGAGGAAGCGAA
This sequence comes from uncultured Arenimonas sp., assembly GCA_964584915.1. GTDB lineage: Bacteria > Pseudomonadota > Gammaproteobacteria > Xanthomonadales > Xanthomonadaceae > Arenimonas. Next base: position 1,760 of record CAZPCE010000025.1, read on the forward strand.
AGCGGAATTGGGCAGCAAGTTTGATATCCGGCGTTTTCACGATGTGGTCTTGACCGGCGGCGACATGCCGATGGCATTGCTGGAGCAGCGCATACACAAATGGGTGGAAGAGGAGAAAAAACGCTAATGGTCCAGTTACCCCGTCTTGTTAAATGCGAGAAGCACGGCACCCAGGGTATTGGTCTGGTCTGCCAGCATATTTTGTCGGCGAAAGAACCCGATGGTTTTTTCTGGAGCGATGACAACGATCAGGCCAGGCCGGATGCCTGGTGCAATGATTGCGAAGAAAAATTACTCAACGATGAATTCAGCGAAGGCTGGTACGAACAGGCCGGTTTTCAAGCCGTGTGCGCGCTGTGCTGGGATGCGGCAAAAGAACGCGCCGAAGCCGCCGGGTTGGCAGAATAATTATCATGGCGCGCATTTTACTGGTGGAAGATGAAGCCGCGATTGCCGATGCGATTGTCTATGCCCTGCAAACCGAAGCTTTCGAAGTAACTCGCACGGGACTGGGGCGCGAGGCTTTGGAATTCTTGCAAAAAGAAAAATTCGACGTCCTGATTCTGGATGTTGGTTTGCCGGATCAAACCGGTTTCGACGTGTGCCGCGAACTCCGCAAATTCAGCCAGATACCGCTTATTTTCCTGACTGCCCGTGGCAGTGAAATTGACCGGGTACTGGGGCTGGAAATGGGTGCAGATGACTATATGGTCAAGCCGTTTTCTCCACGCGAACTGGTGGCCCGTGTTCGTGTCTGCCTGCGCCGCAATGCCTCGGCAGAAAAACCGGCAAGTAGCGAGGCATCATCAAGATTCAAGCACGATCCGCAAGGGCAACGCATTGAATACATGGGGCAAGCCTTGAATCTGACCCGTTATGAATACCTGTTGCTGGCGACCCTGCTTTCAAGGCCGGGCGCGGTATTTTCAAGGGCGAAATTGATGCAGGACATCTGGGTCGATGCTCTGGAAACGGCGGATCGTACGGTCGATACCCACGTCAAGACCCTGCGGGCAAAATTGCGTGCGATCAATGAGGCGGACGTACTGCAAACCCACCGCGGGATGGGTTACTCGATCAGTACTCACTGATGAAAATCAGCTATCGAATATTCCTGGGTTATTTTTTGATCGTCGGTTTGGCGGCGTATTTCATTCTCCAGGTATTCGTCAATCAGGTGAAACCCGGCGTGCGCCAATCGATGGAATCGAGCCTGGTGGATACCGCGAACGTTCTCGCGCAACTTGCCGCCAATGATGTGAAGAACGGTGCGATTGCCGATGGTGAATTTGCGGCAGCGATCAAATCGGCAAAAACGTCGCGCTACAAGGCCGGCATTTCCGATTACATGAAAGAGGTTTTCAATTACCGGATCATCATCACCGACGATAAAGGCAAGGTGATTTACGATTCCGACAGTCTCGTGGTCGGCAAGGATTATTCGCGCTGGAACGATATCTATCTGACCCTGCACGGGAAATACGGTGCGCGCTCGACACGCAGTGACCCGAAGGACGAGCGAAGTACTGTCATGTACGTGGCGGCACCGATCATGGATGGCGATAAACTGATCGGCGTGCTTTCGGTCGCCAATCCCAATGCCAGCATCCAGCCGTTTATCGAGAAGAGCCAGAAAAACATCGTCAAGCAAGGCTCGGTCCTTATTGCGGCCTCGTTCCTGATCGGTTTGATTGTCACGTTCTGGTTTACCCGTTCGCTTGATCGCCTCGGAAAATATGCCAAGGCAGTCGCGATAGGAGAGCGTGCGGTATTGCCGGATCTCGGCCGCAATGAAATGGGCGAGCTGGGCGAGGCATTGGAGACGATGCGAAAGAAACTCGACGGCAAGCAATACGTCGAGCAATACGTGCAAACGCTGACGCATGAGATGAAAAGTCCGCTTGCGGCCATTCGTGGCGCTTCGGAAATTCTGGAAGAAAATCCGGCCGAAGCCGATCGCTTGAAGTTTCTGGACAATATCAAGACCCAGTCATTGCGGCTGTCGGAAATGATCGACAAGATGCTGGCGCTGGCATCGGTGGAATATCGGCAGAATGAAATCGAGAAGAAGCCAGTGGACCTTTCCGGGCTCTGTCTGAAGCTCGTAGCCGGTATCGAGCAAGGCGCCAGTAAAAAACTCAACGACAAGCATATCCGGATAATGCATGACGGATTGAACGGTGACGCCGTGATTCAGGGCGATGCTTTTTTGCTGACGCAAGCACTTCAAAACCTGCTGGACAACGCCGTCGATTTTTCACCTCCGCACGGTGTGATAAAAATAGCCATTGACTCCAGTCCGAGCCACTGCATCATCAAAATTCAGGACCAGGGTGTCGGTATTCCCGATTATGCGGCCCCGCGTTTATTCGAACGTTTCTATTCCTTGCCAAGGCCCGATACAGGGCAGCGCAGCAGCGGACTGGGCTTGAGTTTCGTCAAAGAGGTAGCGCTTGCGCACAATGGCGATATCACATTGGTGAACCAGCCCGAAGGCGGCGTGTTGGCGAGTTTTTCGATCGCAAAATAACTTCACCCTCGCCACACACAGGCTGCATTCGCTGCACACAGGCAATGCCTAATCTGACCGGGTATTCAAACCCGGAGATGTTATGTCGCAGTTTAGCTATATTCTGAAAGCCCTGATAATCGGGTTCATTTCGCTGGTCTTGCTGTTCGTGCTGTCGATGATTCGCAGCACCATATTGGAGCGGCGATCCTATCGCGCGCAGGCCATTGAAAGCGTGCAACGCAGCTATGCAGGCCCGCTGAAATTCGCCGGGCCTGTATTGATCGTTCCATTCAAGGATGTCGAGACAACAGTTACGAAAGATGAGAAAGGCATCGAACGCCAATACACCGAAACCAAGGATAGCTACTGGATCTACTATCCGAAAACGCAATCGGTAAAAGGATCCTTGGTTCCAAGCGTAAAAGAGCTGGGTATTCATAAAGTCAGGATTTTTGAATGGAATGCAAAAATGAAGGCCGATTTTGAATTCAACACGCCTGATACGGGTAGTCCATCGATTAAACGAACGATTGGCACGCCTTACCTGAGTTTCCTGATGAACGATACCCGCGGCTTGATGGGAACACCGTTACTAAGCGTTGATGGCGAAACCAAAGCTATAAAACAAGGCGCCGGTAGTCACGGAATCGCTGCAGAATCAAGAGGCGTACACGTCTTGTTGCCTGGGTTCGAAATGGGGCAGGCACAAAAATTCACGGTCAATCTGGATTTTGATCTTGGTGGTACCGAGCGGCTTTCGTTCGTGCCGATGGCGGATAGCAACGAAATAAAGATTCAATCCAGTTGGGAGCACCCGAATTTTTCCGGACAATTCCTGCCTCGCGGACCCAAGCCGGGCGGCAATGGATTCAATGCAAACTGGAGTATCTCTTCCCTTTCGGCCAGTTCGCAAACGCAGTATCGAAACAAAAACTCCCTCGACCAGCTCGATAGTCTGGAAGTCAACCTGATCGAGCCGGTCAATATCTACAGCCAGGCTGATCGTGCCAGTAAATATGCATTCCTGTTCATCGGACTTACGTTTGTCGGATTCTTGATGTTCGAAATCATCAAACAGCTAGCCATCCATCCCATCCAATATGGACTGGTTGGAATGAGTCTGGCGATATTCTTTTTATTGCTGATCAGTTTGAGCGAGCACTTCGAGTTTTTGTTCTCGTACATTGTGGCGAGTGCAGCCTGTATCGGATTGCTGTTTTTCTACTTGAGGTCCGTATTGAAAAGCTTCACCCGGGGTCTTGGTTTCTCGGCGATGCTGACGGCGCTCTATGCCGCTTTGTATGGACTGCTGGTATCAGAAGACAATGCGTTGGTCATGGGCTCGGTCATGCTGTTCGGCATCCTTGCAACCATCATGCTGGTTACGCGCAATATCGACTGGTACAACATCGGCAAGAAGGAAATGCCGCAAGCTTGAATCAAGATGAACGTAGCCCGGGTCATGGCTTCACCTGACCCGGGAATATCCACGAAAATGTTGTGTATTGCCGTTTTTTCGATGCAGCCCGGGTGAAATGAAGCCATTACCCGGGGTGCGTCAAAAAACGAAAAACGATCCCCACGCCAATAGCGATCCAATCACCGTTGCCGCAAAAACATCACTCGGATAATGCAGCCCCAGAATCACGCGCGACAATGCGATGCTGATCGCCAGCGGTACCAATACCGCGGCCAGCATAGGGTAGTAGGCGAGTGTAACCAAAGTGAATGAAACCGCATGTAAGGTATGTCCGGACGGGAAGCTGAATTCATCCAGCGGTGCGGTCCAGACATGGATGCGATTATCGTTGGCAAACGGACGCGGGCGTTTTGTCCATTTTTTCAGGTAGCGATAAAGCAGACTGGTGATGACCGCCATCACCGACAAATGCAGGAATGCCGGAACGCCATTACGGCCTTCCACCATCAGTATGATTGCACCCAGCAGATACCAGACCGGGCCGTCGCCGAGGCGGCTGACCGTCTGGAAATAGCGGCGCACCCAGCCTTGTTCGGCCCAGGTGTTCGCACGCAGGCACCACTGATGTTCACGCTGCAGAAAGTGTTTTACGCGGGTGTTCATGCTGCACTCCTTTGATCGGATAGTTCATGCAATAAACGCGAAAATGCCTTTGCCACCGTTTCGGGATGCAGGTGTTGAACGGATTCTTTAGCCTCGACGCCCATTTTTTTTAAATCGGGATCGATAGCGAGTTCCACGAACGCTTTCACGAAGGCTTGTTCTTCGCCAAAACCCGCGGTTCTGCCATGAATGCCGTCTTTGCAGTGTTCCCTGGCGGCGCCGTAATCGAAAGCGCAGACAGCGAGGCCGGATGCCATGGCTTCAAGGGTCACATTGCCGAAGGTTTCAGACAAACTGGGAAAACAGAAAATATCGGCGCTGGCATAATGCTGTGCCAAGTCGTCGCCTCTGCGCATGCCGGCAAAGATGAAATCCGGATTTTCCGATTGCACGCTGGCGCGTTGCGGGCCATCGCCGACCATGATGAATTTTGCATCCGGCCTTTTTTCCTGCAAGGCGCGGAACGCTTTCACCGCAAGCGGCATGTTTTTTTCCGGCGCAATTCGCCCGACGTGGATGACGGCAAGATCATCCGGTTTCAAACCCCAGCTTGCGCGTAATTGTTCATTGCGCCAATGCGCATTGAATTGTCGAACGTCCACCGCACGGCCCAGATGTTGCACATGATGAAAACCTTGTTGCGTGAGCGAATCCGCCAGCTCGCTGGTGGGGACCAATGTGGCATCGCCACGATTGTGGAACCGGCGCAACCAGGCAAGCACCCAGGGCGATAAAAAACCGGCGCCGTAACGGCCGACGTAATCATCGAAGCGGGTATGAAAACCGGTGGCAATCGGAATACCGAGTTTGCGTGCTGCCCGCATTGCCGACCAGCCGAGCGGGCCTTCGGTGGCAATGTAGATGGCATCGGGACGTTGGGCAGCCCATCGAGCCATCAGGCGTTTACGTGCGGGCAGCCCGAAACGCAGGCCTGGATAGCGCGGAATCGGTGCGCCTTCCACCAACATTAAATCCTGATGATGGCGAGGTGATTCGTCGTGTTGTTCCGGGCGTACCAGACCGACGCGATGGCCAAGGTTTCGCAAACCGTATTCCAGCGCCTGGACCGTCAATGCCACTCCGTTGATTTCGGGTGGATAGGTTTCGGTAATCAATTCTATGTGCTGATAGTTTTTCATGCGCGCAGTGTGCGCAGCCACTATGCAAGCCTTGTGTCATTGACGTGACAGAATGATGACTCGCCAGTCGTTCGATTCGCGATCGTTCAGGCTCGCAGCGTCCTTAGCGCATAACCCATGTACGAAATCGACAGATCATTGCTGCGCTTGAGTTTCAGCTTCGTGCCGAGTTCGGCAAAACTCATTTTCCCCAGCTTGTTCCTTAGCAGTCCGTTCAACGCAGTCATCGGATTTATTGCCGGCGAAAGGCCGGCCAGCTCGCATTTCGACATACCCTGTTTTTGCATCATGATCACAAGTTCATCGGGCCTGATGAATTTGTCCCATACATGCACGTCTTGTGGAATAAGCCTGGTCAGGCGCCAGTCCTGCGCAAGCTTGATGGCGACCAACTTGCTCCGAAGCGTGCGGTTTATCGTGTCGAAAAAGAACACGCCGCCCGGTTTGAGTACGCGGGATATTTCGCCAATCACTTTTTCCAGATCATCGACGTGCTCAAGCACGTCGCAACAGACCACGACATCGAATGCATGGGCATCGAAGGGCAGTGATTCGGCGCTTGCTTCCAGGTAACGGATGTCCAGTCCGGATTTTTCGGCATGCGCGCGAGCCGCCGCCAAAGTGGGTGCCGAGCGATCCACGCCTGCGACATGGCAGCCGAGTGCGGCAAACGGTTCCGACAGCAACCCGCCGCCGCAACCAACATCCAGCACGTGGAGCTCGCAGGGCTTCAGCGACAGGCGATTGACCAGCACATCGTGAAAGTAGTCAAAGCGGGGCGGATTGACCGATGTACGTAGCAGCGCCATGAAACCGTCTTCTTCCCACCAGGTGGCATGGACGTGGTCGTAAATCTGATTGTTGATGCTGGGCATGTGATTTCCTGATCCGTCGTTTCAAGTGGTTTTGCGTTTTGATTTCGCTATCACGGCGCTTTCTTTCTTCAGCGGGCCGCCGACCGGACAAAACGTGGTCAGGAAGGTATGCAGGGTCGCGAGCATGTTTTCGTCGGCCAGGCTGTAGTGGACGAACTGGCCTCTCTTCTCGCTGCTCACGAGCCCGGCGTTCTCGAGGATTTGCAGGTGCTTGGACAAGGCGGGTTTGCTCATTTCGAAACGTTCGGAAATTTCGCCTGCGGTCAGGGAGGTTTCGGACAAATAGGCCAGAATTTTCCGGCGGGGGGTCGAGCTCAGGGCCTCGAATACGCTATCTATTTTCATTAGTATTTAGCTAATTAGTTAATTAATGTTTAAGATACATCATTGAAAAGCATATTTCCACCCCTGCATGAGGAATCAGCCGTGATTGAATCAGCTGCCGAAAAAGAAGATGTCTGGCTCGTCTACGACGGCGAGTGCCCAATCTGCAATACGTATTGCAAATATGCCCGGATCAGCGATGCCGTCGGCAGGCTTCACCTGGTTGACGCCAGACTGCCGGGTCCATTGATGGACGAAATAACGGCGGCCGGACTCGATATTGACCAGGGAATGGTCGTCAAATTCAGGGACGTTACCTACTATGGCCCGGACGCGATCCGTATACTCACATTGCTTGGTACGCGTTCGGGATTTTTCAATCGAATGAATTACTATTTCTTCGGAACCGAAAGGCGTGCAGGCATTTTTTACCCCTTCGGCAAAGCGCTGCGTAACCTGGTGCTCAAGCTGATGGGGATTCGCTATATCGAGAATCTGAAAGCGGTTGGCACTACTCCCGATACGCTAAATATGCCTTAGCTTCGGCGATATCGCAGTGTGGTCGATAATGTTGTACTTCCTCACTGCATGTTCAGCGTTTTCCTACATCCAACATGGAAAACAACCTACATAGTCATCATGATGCTTTTGTTATCATGCTCGCGACAACCAAAAATCGACAAAACACCGTACATGCCTATCGCCCACGCCCTGGAAATACTCAAACACCAATTCGGCTACGACGATTTCCGCATGAACCAGCAGGCCGCCGTGGAATGTGTGCTGGCGAAAAAAGACTGCCTGGTGTTGATGCCGACCGGTGGCGGGAAATCCCTGTGCTACCAGATTCCTGCATTGATGCAGGAGGGCTTGACCGTAGTGGTTTCGCCCTTGATTGCCTTGATGAAAGACCAGGTCGATGCCTTGCGATTGAACGGCGTGAAAGCGGCGTTCCTGAATTCAAGCCAGGAAAGTTCGGTGCAACAGGAAGTGATTGCGTCGTTGCGTAATGGCGATGTCAGGATTCTCTACGTGGCACCGGAAAGATTGCTTCAAGGTAACGGACAGTTTATCGATTTCCTGAAAAGCTTCCGTATCTCGCTGTTTGCCATCGACGAAGCGCACTGCATTTCCAGCTGGGGCCACGATTTTCGCCCCGAGTATACCCAGCTCGGCAGATTGAAAAACTGGTTTCCGGAAGTTCCCGTCATTGCGCTGACGGCAACGGCGGACAGACTCGTACGGCAGGATATTCTCGAAAAACTGCATATCGAACATGCCGAAGTATTCGCGTCGAGTTTCAATCGCGCCAATATTTTCTATCGGGTCGAACCAAAGCGCGATACCTACACGCAATTATTCGACTACCTGGACAAGCGCCGTAATGAAAGCGGAATCATTTATTGCCTCAGCCGGAATTCGGTAGATGCCCTGGCGGCCGATCTTCGCAAGGACGGGTTCAGCGCGCTGGCTTATCACGCCGGACACGACAAGGCGAAACGCGAGAAGCATCAGGAGTCGTTTCTCAAAGACGAAGTAAAAATCATGGTGGCGACGATTGCTTTCGGCATGGGCATCGACAAGTCGAATGTGCGTTTTGTCGTGCATCACGATTTACCGAAAAACATCGAGAGCTATTATCAGGAAACCGGCCGTGCAGGCCGTGACGGGCTTGAAAGCGAGGCACTATTATTCTTCAGCCATGGCGATGTGCAAAAACTGAAGACCTTTGCCGAAGTAGAAGGTAATGCCGAACAGACCGACATCATGCTTGGCAAGCTCAATGTGATGGCGCAGTTTGGTGACTTGAAAACCTGCCGCAGAAAATTCCTGCTGCAGTATTTTTCGGAAGACAGTGCGGAAAAATGCGGCCACTGCGACAATTGCCTGAAAACTTTCGAACGATTCGACGGTACCGTCATTGCGCAAAAAGCATTGAGCGCCGTCTATCGTACGGAGCAACGCATGGGGCTGATGTATCTGGTCGATTTCCTGCGTGGAGCGAAAACGCAAAAAATGCGGGACCAGCACAAACAATTGCCGACATACGGTATTGGTGCCGATATTTCGAAAACCAGCTGGCTGGCGTACTTCCGTGAGTTGATCGAGCAAGGTTATCTGGAGCAAACCCATGGCCAGTATCCGACGTTGGTGCTGACCGATAAAAGTCGCGATGTACTGAAGGGCAAAACCATTGTTGAACTGGTCAAGGTCGTTGATGAAGTCGAACGAACAGGTTCGCGTGCACAGCAGGAAGCACATGACTACTTCAAGGATTTGTTCGAAAGGCTGAAAGCCGTGCGAACCGAGTTTGCCCGCGCCGACAATGTTCCACCCTATGTCATTTTTTCCGATGTTACCCTAATCGAAATGGCGACCTACTTGCCGCTGGATTCGGAACAGATGCTGAAAATATCCGGTGTCGGCGACGTGAAATTCGAGAAATACGGCGCCGAGTGCCTTGGCGTGATCATGGCTTATTGTGAAGAAAACCGGCTTGAATCACGCATCGAACAAAAGATTCCGAAACGCGAACGTAAAGCCGCCGCGCGCCGAAATAGTGACGGCACGAGTACTTTTGAAATCACTCTTTCAATGTTCCAGCAAGGGGTATCCATTTCGGAGATCGCCATCGAACGCAAGTTGAGCCAAAGCACAATCGAAGGGCATCTCGCCCGCTACATGGCAACCGGCGAAGTTGCATTGGACGACTTGGTTGCCGTCGATAAGGTTGAAATCATCAAGCGCGCGATCCTGCAATTCAGCGGCAGTTCTGCCATCGCGCCGATCAAGCAATTTCTCGGCGACCAATACAGTTATGGCGAGATCAATGCGGTACTGGCAGCGATGGGGGTGGTGCGTTGACCTTGCAGGTGTGTGCAATTGTCTTGCGCGAAATCACGCAATCGTCAAAACGTAATCAATCGTTTCCAGATATTCCTGTTCTGCTTCCAGATCAGATTGCGTCAGCGGATGCGCTTTCAACCAGGCTTTTTCCAGTTTCAACTTGAGGTTGTTGCCGGTAACTTGCAGTTTTGGATCGGGAACCGCATCGCGTTCATGGCTGCGATGCAGCAGGACGGCAAGTCTGAGCAGTATGGCGCAGCGTTGTGCCGATTTCGCCAAGCGGTCGGGCAGGGCCTGCATGCTCTTGTTGCTGAAACCGCGACGTTGGTTGCGAATGAGCACGGCGAGGAATTGCTGTTCGGTTTTAGAGAAACCGGCGGCGTCGGAATGTTCGATCAGGTAAGCGCCATGCGTGTGGTATTGGCTATGCGCAATCGCCAGTCCCATCTCGTGCAGTCGCGCGGCCCAGCCGAGCAAACGGAACTCCTCGCCATCAAGTAGCCAATCTTCGGCAACGTCATCGAATAGTTTCAACGCGGTTTTTTCCACGCGATCTGCTTGCGGCATGTCGACCGCATAGCGTGCGCACAAGGCCTGTATCGAAGCCTCACGCGGGTCGCGTTCGCTGCGACGGCCAATCATGTCGTAAAGCACGCCTTCGCGGAGTGCATCGTCGCTGATGTGCATGCGCTTGATGCCAAGCTCGGTAAAGGCGGCATCGAGAATCAGCAAGCCACCGGCAATGACCGGTCGGCGATCGGCCGGCAGACCAGGCAGTTTGATGCTGTCGATCTTGTCGAATTGCAGCAGTTGCTCGCGTACTTCCTTCAGCGCCGCCACCGTGATCACGTTTTGCGTCAATTTCATTTCGGTGCAGATATCGCCAACGGCCTTGATCGTGCCGGAGGAGCCGAAAACCTCCTGCCAGCCCCGTTCGCGGTAAGCGGTTGAAAATTGCTGGAACTCGGCGGTGATTTCGGTTTGGGCTTCTTTCCAGCGTTTTTTCGAGAGTTCGCCGTTCGGGAAAAAGCGTTTTGTGGTAGCGACACAGCCCATTTGCAGGCTTTCGCGTTCCAGCGGTTCGAAACCTTCGCCGATGATGAATTCGGTCGAGCCGCCACCGATGTCGATTACGAGGCGACGTTTTTCGCGCGGCGGTTGCCCGTTCGCGACACCCAGATAAATCAGACGCGCTTCTTCGCGCCCGGCAACCACTTCTATGCCATGCCCCAATGCTTTCTCGGCCGGCAATAAAAATATTTGCGGACTTTTGAGTGCGCGCACGGTGTTGGTCGCGATCGCACGCACATGCTGTGGTGGAATCGTGCGAATGCGCTGGCCGAAACGCGACAGGCATTCGAGCGCGCGATCGATCGATTGCTGATTCAGGCCGCCGGCACCGTCTAGGCCTTCGGCCAGGCGAACGGTTTCCTTGATGCGATCGACAATTCGCAATTGGCCGAGCACGTAACGGGCGACCACCATGTGAAAACTATTCGAACCGATATCGATGGCGGCAAGAAGGTCGCCATCTTTCAGTGGACTGGTTTGTTCAATCGGCATCGGTTATCCGCAAATTTTCGCCAGGAGTGAGCCTTGTGCGGAATAAGGCATTTCATCCGCCTTCGGCACGACCCGGATATAACGTCCATCGGATTGTAATTGCCAGGCCTGCGTATTATCCATCAGGTAATTGCCAAGCTCTTCCTCGTACACGCGAGTCGCGAGTTTCGGATCGAGAATCGGAAAGCAGGTTTCAATGCGGCGCAGCAAATTGCGCTCCATCCAGTCTGCGCTCGAACAATAGGTTTCGATGTCGCCGTCATTCTGGAACCAATACACGCGACTATGTTCAAGGAAACGGCCGACCAGCGAAACGACATTGATATTGTCGGAAAGACCGGGCACGCCTGGACGCAGGCAGCAGGCTCCGCGGACGATCAAATCGATTTTCACGCCTGCTTGCGAGGCTTCGTAAAGCGCATTGATCACGCCGGGTTCGTTCAGCGCATTCATCTTGGCGATGATGTGGGCCTTCTTGCCGGCTCTCGCATGCTTCGCTTCGCGATCGATTTTTTTCAGCAGACTTTTATGCAGCGTAAACGGGGATTGCAGCAGGCGCTTCAGTTTTATGTTCGGCGCCAGCCCCGACATTTGCTGGAACAGGCCGTGTACGTCCGTCGTGATGTCCGGATCCGCTGTCATCAAGCCGATATCGGTATAAACCCGAGCAGTGCCGGCATGATAGTTGCCGGTGCCCAGATGCACGTAGCGGCGCAGTTTTTTGCCCTCGCGCCGCACAATCAACATCATCTTGGCATGGGTCTTGTAACCGACCACTCCGTACATGACTTGCACGCCTGCTTCCTGCAGGCGATCGGCCAGATTCAGATTGGCTTCTTCGTCGAAACGCGCGCGCAGCTCGACCACGACGGTAACGTCCTTGCCATTGCGTGCCGCGTTGACGAGATATTCGATAATTTTCGAATCCTTGCCGGTGCGATAAAGCGTTTGCTTGATCGCGAGCACTTGCGGGTCGTTGCTGGCGTACTGCAACAGATCCAGTACATGGCTGAAGCTGTCGTAGGGATGGTGCAGCAATACGTCGCCTTCGCTGATGGTATTGAACGGACAGTCTTCATCCAGCAAGCCGTGGCGGGACTTGAACGCGGGGAATTTCAATTCGGGGCGGTTGACCAGATCGTAAACCTGCGTGACGCGATTCAAATTCACCGGACCATTTATACGGTAAACGGCATTTTCGGGAAGCTTGAAATTTTCAAGCAGAATCTTGACGATCGATTTAGGGCAGGTCTCGGCAATTTCCAGGCGCACGGCGGGGCGGAAGCCACGGCCGATCAATTCGTCTTTCAATGCACTGGCAAGATTTTCGACTTCTTCCTCGTCAACGAATAGTTCGGAGTTGCGGGTAACGCGGAATTGATATGCACCTTTCACCGTCAGGCCCGTGAACAAATCGTCGATGAAAGCCGACAGCACCGCCGAGAGCAATACGAAATCGTGCTTGCCACCGGAAACTTCCGGCGGAATCTGGATAATCCGTGACAGCGAACGCGGCGCACGCACGATGGCCATGCCGCCATTGCGGCCGAAGGCGTCTTTGCCTTCCAGCACCACGACGACGTTCAAACTTTTATTGAGGATACGTGGAAAGGGATGTGCCGGATCAAGGCCGATCGGCGACAATACCGGCAGCACTTCTTCCTTGAAATATTCGTGCAGCCAGCGGCGTTCTTTCGCATTCCACTGGTCGCGCGGCATCACGCGGATTCCGTTTTCGGTCAATGCCGGACGCATGACTTCGTTCCAGAACTGATATTGCGCCTGTACCAGTTCGCCGGCTTTTTCGTGAATCAGCTTCAGGGCATCGCCGGGATGGATGCCGTCGGGCTGCAACGGTGTGCCGAATTGCAATGCCGTGCGCACGGTGGCGGCGCGGATTTCAAAAAACTCGTCAAGATTGGTGCAGGCGATGCAGAGATAGCGAAGACGTTCAATCAAGGGAATTTTTTCATCCTGCGCCTGTGCCAGTACGCGGAAATTGAATTCCAGTTGCGATAACTCGCGATTGATAAACAGTTCGGAACTTGGACGATCAGTGCTCACGGTATAAGTCTTCAATCAATAAGTTGTAAGAATAGCCGACACGGCAAGGGTTTGCCCAGAAAACCTTATCGGCTGCGGGCCCGCGCACGGTCGCTGTTGAATACGCAGGTGAATTGGCTGCCTTTGCCGACTTCGCTTTCAATCTCGAGGCGGGCCTGGTGCAGGCTGAGCACATGTTTTGCGATCGACAGGCCCAGGCCGGTACCGCCGCTTTCACGCGAACGGCTGGTCGAGACGCGATAAAAGCGTTCGGTGATGCGCGGAAGGTGTTGGGCCGGAATGCCGTAGCCACTGTCCTTTACGCTCAGTCGAAGTGATTTGTCGGCTGCCTGTTCAAAACGAATACTGATCGAACCGTTGTACGGCGTGTAACGTACGGCATTGCTGACCAAGTTCGAAAACGCGCTGTGCAATTCCTTGTGCGCGCCGTAGATATCGCATTGTGCAATGTCTTCAATCATGATTTTATGATGCCCCTGACTCAGCGCTTCCGCTTCGCGGCGCAGCGTGGTCAGCATCATTTGCATCGGGATGACTTCTTCGCGCAGTGCGTCCTGGGCATCCAGGCGCGACAGGGTAAGCAGATCTTCGACCAGTTGCGCCATGCGTGCCGATTGCTTGCGCATTTCCTCGATCATCGGTGCGAACTCTGGGTTGTCTTCGGGTTCCATCATGTCCAGGTAACCGTGCACGACGGTCAATGGCGTGCGAAGTTCATGCGACACGTTGGCGACGAAGTCGCGGCGCATGTGTTCGAGTTGCATCAGTTTGGTGACATCTCGCACGACCACCAGGAATTGCTCGTTCGAGTAAGGCAGCAAGCGAAGGCTCAAGCGGATGTTTTCATCCTGCGGACAGGCAAGGTCCATCAGCGGCTCGTCCGTGTCGCCGGCCAGAAACCATTCGTGCACGCGTGGGCTGTTGAGATGCACCAGGAGATTGGTACCTATGCTGCGCGGGTAACTCAGGCCGAGAAAACGTTTTGCCGACTTGTTGAACCAGACTATCTGGCTGCTGCTGCGCTGGACAATCAATCCACCGTCATGCAGGGCAGCACCTGCCTGACGGTAGGCACGCAAGAGGCTCAGCAGGCGGCGCGCACGTTGCCTCGCCGACAGTTCGCGATGCGCCAGCTGGTTTTCGAGTTGCCGGTAGATATCTTTCGATACCGTGTTGTCGAATGTTTCATTGGCTTTTGCGCGCATAAGCAGATGATTTACTCGCCAGTATTGCCACATGATGACAATCAATGCGGCAATGATGAGTGCGGGCAGTAAAAAACCGGCAGCCCAGCCAATTAGCGCGGCCACAATCAAAAACAGCAAGATGCGTCTTAGCGTCTGGTGTTCACTGATCGAGCTGATGAATTTGAGCATGCCGAAGTTTAACGCAAGGCGGAGAAGCGATAACCCGCGCCGCGAACGGTTTGCACCATGTCCTCGAGCTTGAATGGCTCCAGGGCTTTACGCAGGCGGCGGATATGGACATCGACCGTGCGCTCTTCGACATAGACGCTGCCGCCCCAGACGTAATCCAGAAGCTGGCTGCGTGTATAAACGCGGTCGGCATGGGTCATGAAAAAATGCAGCAGCCGGTATTCGGTAGGGCCGACATGCACGCTTTGTTCGTTGGCATAGACGCGGTGCGCGGCGCCATCGATGCGTACATCGCCGATGGTCACCGAGCCATCGTCTTCATCATCGCGCGAGCGGCGCAACACCGCCTTGATCCGGGCCAATAATTCGCGCGCGGAAAACGGCTTGATCACGTAGTCATCGACACCCGATTCCAGGCCGCTGACGCGGTCGTTTTCTTCGCCGCGTGCGGTCAGCATGATGATCGGCACGCTGCGGGTGAGTTCGTCCCTGCGCCAGCGGCGCGCGAGTTCCAGTCCGCTGGTGCCAGGCAACATCCAGTCCAGCAAAATAAGGTCGGGTACCTTTTGGGCGATCGCTTCCTGCGCTTCGCGGGCATCGCCGGCGTGGACCGGTTCGTAATTATCCTTGCGCACCGCAAAGGCCACCATATCGCGAATGGCCGGTTCATCGTCCACAATCAGAATTCGTTTAAGCACTGGGATACCGTGACAAAGGTCGGGGGTAAGTGCAAGTAGATATCATTTTTATGACAGGAATGTGACTTGGATGGGCCGGGTCCTGGCCCGATCTTGCAATATCGGCGAAATCGCATTGTCGGGCCGAGGCCCAGGCTGCGGTCAATATGTCACTTAAATTTCAGGCTGAGCGGAGCCGGTCGCCGGGATTTTCAACGGAATCGAATGCTTTGCGGTATCCGGTGGCAGCACAATTCGCGGCGGCAGGTAGTGGAGCAGCCGCTCGGTTTCCTCAACCACCACGGCATAACATTCGCAGCTCATCTGCTCGAGTTT
>CAZPCE010000025.1:17655-19885 GCA_964584915.1 uncultured Arenimonas sp.
AGCGCCTGGGTGTAACGCAACATCAATTGCAGCAAATCGCCATGACGATTGAATTCGGTTTTCAGTTTTTGTCCGAGCAAACGGTAGGCATTGCCGGCGCTCTGGACGATGGCACGGCTCGGAGTACTTTCGCCGCCCATGAAGAGCGAAACGCCCATCAAGCCGTCGTTGCCCACTACCGAGATCGCTGCCGACGCGCCGTCTTCCATCACGTATTGCATCGAGATGATGGCATCCGCCGGAAAATACACATGTCCCATCGGATCGCCGGATTCGTACAGGACTTTGCGCAGCGGTAATTTCACCAATTCAAGATGCGGGAAAATGCGCTCCTGGACTTCAGGTGGCAAAGCCGCAAGCAGATGGTTGAACTTGGGGGAATTGGCCGCGGCCATGTCGTTTGAACCTTCGCAAAATAATCCGACAGTATAAGTATGACAGCCGCCCTTGTTGGCTTATGTTCGGTAACGAACATAAACGGCATCAATGCGATGTCTAGGATCCAACCGATGGTTCGGTTTGTAGGCAAAGTGATGTCTTGTGGGTGAAGTCCGTACCCCAGCTCCGATATCCAAGCGTGTCCAGGTGAATTTTGGTGGGGGTGTAAAACCCGAGCCCGAGCTTTAATTCGGCGCCCTGGGTTCGCCAGGCACGGCACAGGGTTTCGAGCGATTCAGGAGTTGCATCAATATCGAAATCAATCGCATTTAACTGCATGTGTTTACTGCCAGGGCTTCCGCCCGCACAGGCATTCAGAATCGGGTCGCGATACACCGAGGCGGCGACTGGATTGACCAACACGCCTTCCATCTTGAATTTTTTGACAGCCAGCAAGGTTGGCACGATATTGGGCCAAAGTTCTTTTGGCGGCATCGTGAAGGGTTCTGTTTTGCATTTTTTCCAGTCGCGCGCTGATTTCAGTAACTGCGATAACGGGATGATATCGCCCACGGCTTTTTCGTCCAGAAATTGTTGATAGGCGAGAATTTCATCGCCATGTTTTCTCGACCAGGCGTCATAGCGTTCTGCATCGGTGGGTTTCCTGAAGAAAACGCATCCGGACAAAAAAAGCGCAAGAAAAAATAACGATGGTAAAATTTTTAAATCAACGCGAGTGCGTTGTTCGCGCATCAGACGATAAAACCGGCGACGACTTTACGGCCTTCGGTCGCCAGTACATTGAAAGTGCGGGCTGCGGCGGCGTTGTCCATCACTTCAATGCCGATGCCGCGGGTTAGGCAGGCGGCCATCACGGCGGCGGATGGGAATTGCTGGCGGGTTCCGGTACCAAGAATGACCAGTACCGGATTCAGCTCTAGCAGGGCGAGCATGTCGTCTGCCAGTAAATCCTCGATGGAAACAGGGCGCCAGTTTTCAACCAGCTCATGTGGAGTGAGGATAAAACTGCGATCCAGCGTCTGGTCGTTGACCAGGACACCGTCGGCGCCAACACCGCGGAGCAAATAACGGAAATCCGGATTTTCCAGCGTTAACTGCATGACTCAGGCTTTAGGCAAGATCACGAAAGGCTTGTTTTTGCTGCGGCGAAACATCACGGCAGTGTTGCCGATGCGAGTGACCAGCCCCGCTTGGCTGCCTTCCACCATAGCGGCAATCCACGCATCGCGGGTTTCACGGTCTTCGGCGGCAACTTTCACCTTGATCAGCTCGTGTTGTTCCAAAACGGCGTCCAATTCCGCCAAAAGTGAAGGGGTTAAACCCTTGGCACCGACCAGGATGGTGGGGCGCAAATCGTGTGCTAAGCCTTTCAGATAGCGTTTTTGGGGATTCGTAAGAAGATTTGACATAAACATCTGGCGGGTTTTCAAGGGTGTACAGGTTATCATGGCGGCGTAGAGAAGGTTTTCGTATCGTCATTCGTTGGATGCACCATGGCCCGTAGCAAGAGTAGCCAGCAATGGCTTAAAGAACATTTTGCCGACCCCTTCGTGAAGAAGGCGCAGGCTGAAGGCATGCGTTCGCGGGCGGCCTACAAGCTGGAAGAGCTGATCGAGCGCGACAAGTTGCTCAGGCCGGGCATGGTTGTGGTCGATCTGGGCGCGGCACCGGGCGGCTGGTCTCAGGTGGTTCGACGCGATCTGGGCTCGAAAGGGCGGGTGATTGCGATGGACATCCTCGATATGCCGGGGATTGCCGGGGTGGATTTCATTCACGGCGATTTCAGAGAAGATGAGGCAGTCTCTCGGCTGGAGGCCCTGATAGACGGGGC
>CAZPCE010000026.1:0-19637 GCA_964584915.1 uncultured Arenimonas sp.
AAGCCCGACGTGATGGCATTCCACCGACCGATATGTTGCGCGGCTCGGTGCTGATTTATAAACGCTTCGTCGAAGAGCGTAGCCTGGTATTCCGCTTCATCGCCGGAGAACGCGGCGGCGGCTCGCAGGTATTGAGAAGCGCGATTCGCACCGAAGAAAGCCACTTCGCCTCCGAAATGGCACAGGATCTGCGGGCACTCGGAACACTGACCGATCTTTCCACGCCGAGCCTGCAAATGATTTGTGGACTGGTAGTGACCACGATGTTGAATGCCGCTTCCGATATTCTGGATTTGCCGAAAGCGCAGGCGCGCGCTGAAAAAGAGATGGTCGATAATTTCGTCCGCCAGCTGCGCGTGATTTTCATCGGTGCCCGCTATTGGAAAGAACCGTAAAACGGGATGAATGGCATACGACAAGATCATTCTTAAGGCCTAAGCTGGAACGATAGATCAATATCGGTAGGTGTATGCAATTCCAGCGCGGACAATTTCTCGGCAATTACCAGAAGCGACGCGAATCGTTTGGCCTGAGCATTGCCGAGATGACGCCGACCGTTCCCGAACACGACGTCGAAACCCATACGCATGACGATGCCCACTTCCTGTTGTTGATGGACGGGCTGTACTTGAGCAGTGCACGCGGCATGCCGGATATCTGCAATGAAACCGCGATCATCATGAATCCGCCCGGGACCCGGCATCGTGATTGTTTCAGGGGAACTCATGGCCGTTTTCTGACCTTGTCGATGTCCGGCGATAATTGGCGGGCCACTACCAAGGATTTTCCGGTCGGGGATCACGCGCTGCGAATGGATGCGACCGCCTTGTTGTCGGCATATCGCATTTGGCGTGAACTGCATGAATGGGATGATACGTCGGCATTGGTGATTGAAGCGGAGAGCCACACGCTGTTTTCCGAAGCGCGAATTGCCTGCAAGCAATTGGAATATCCGGCACCGGCGTGGTTGGCACGTACACGCGAGCAACTGCGGGATAATTGTCTTGAAACGCCGCGTTTCTCCGAGTTGGCAAAAACCGCCGATCTACACCCGGTCTATTTCGCCCGGGCATTTCGTCATCGTTATGGTTGTTCGCCGGGAGAATATTTGCGACGTTGCCGACTCGAGCGCGCCACCGGTTTGCTGCGCGACAAACGATTATCGCTGGCCACGATTGCGATGCAGTGCGGCTTCGTCGATCAAAGCCATTTCAATCACAGCTTTCGCCAGACTTACCGGGTCAGCCCCGGCGAATTTCGACTCATGGCCAGACAGGAAGCCATGGTTCACTGCATACAAGACGCGAGGCGAGCGGTTTGCTAATTTGCCTCCGTCATCAAAAAGGAATCACCATGTTATTGCTGAAACGTTTATCCCTAGCCATCCTGCTTGGAATGATGGTATTGCCCGCGGTTGCAGCGACGCCCAACTTCGATGAAGTCACCAAGTCGGTGAAAGCCGGCGAGTTCATGCAAATCACCAGCATCGTCGTGTCGCGCGACGGCAAGATCGTGTATGAAGAATATTTCGACGAAGGCGGTGCCGAGGCTCGCCGTAACACGCGTTCGTCGACAAAGACGGTAGCAGGCATGCTGACCGGGCTGGCCATTGCCGATGGCAAATTACCCAACCAGCAGGCGACCATCCTGCCGTATTTGTCGGCGAAACATCCGGTGATTCAAAACAATGACCCGCGCAAGGCGGAAATCACCGTCGAAGATCTGCTGACGATGTCGTCACTGCTCGAATGTCATGACGAAAACCAGTTCTCGCGCGGCAATGAAGAACGCATGTACCTGGTCGAGGATTGGGTCCAGTTCTATCTGGATCTGCCGATCCAGGGATTTCCGGCCTGGATGCCGAAACCCGCCGATTCCAAATACGGCCGCAATATGCGTTATTGCACCGCCGGCGTTACCACGCTGGGTGAAGTGCTGCAAAGCGCGACCGGCGAGCCTCTACAAAATTATGCTCAACGACGTTTATTCACTCCGCTAGGCATCGAAAAACCGGAATGGCAATTCTCGCCACTCGGTTTGGCGCAGGCGGGCGGTGGCTTGGGTTTGCGTAGTCGGGATTTGTGGAAACTTGGCCAGCTTTATCTGGAGGGCGGAAGTTATCAGGGTAAAAAAATAATTTCATCCGATTGGGTAAAGCAATCGATAGCACCCCATGCCAGCATGGATGAAGAAGCGGGTATCGAGTACGGCTACCTCTGGTGGCGGATGCAATTTCCGGTCAAGGAAAAAATCTGGAAATCGTTTTCGATGAACGGCACCGGCGGCAACACGGTGCAGGTATTTCCGGAACAGAAGGTGGTCGTGGTGATAACAACGACAAACTACAACGAACGCCAACCGCACAAGATCACGATCAAATTATTGACCGAGAAAATATTGCCACTGCTTTAAAAACTACGTAGCCCGGGTCATGGCTCCATCTGACCCAGGACGGTTTGCGATGATTTTGCAACCTGTGAGAGCGCCCCTCCGATTTTCATCGGGGCAGGCTTCAGGCGCGAAAACCATCAGGTTCATGGTGTCAGTATTCCCCGGGTCAGATGGAGCCATGACCCGGGCTACGTCAGTTTCAGGCGTGACCAACGGCAGGCTTGACATCTACTAATCTATTAGTACTATACGGGTCGTATTCAGGAGATTTGCATGTCCGACCCGCGTCCTACCGAAGGTGAATTGGCTATTTTGCGTGTGCTTTGGGATCGAAAAGAGCCCTGCACTGTGCGCGAAGTGCATGAAGCGCTGAGCCGCAACAAAGACACCGCTTACACCACGGTATTGAAGATGATGACGATCATGTCCGAAAAAGGCCTGGTTATCCGCGATGAATCCGAACGCAGTCATCGTTATGCGGCTAGTTCGCCGGAGCCGGTGGTGCAATCGGCGATGTTGAACGATTTGATGCAGCGGGCATTCTCGGGCTCGGCTTTGCAATTGGTACAACGCGCGCTCGATGGCAATACGGCGAGTTCAGCCGATCTGGACGCCATTTCGCAAATGATCGCGAAAGCAAAAGCCAAGAAGAACAAAGCCTGACGCCGGCATTATCGATATGAACTTCAACCATTCCCTAGAAGCCGTACTCGCGCAAACCCTACTGCATTCCACCTGGCAGATCGCGGTGCTCGGTTTGCTCGCGGCCATGCTGCTTGGTTTGCTGCATCGCCAAAGTGCGGCGTTGAAACATCTGGTCGGCATGGTGTTTTTGCTGTTGATGATCGCAGCGCCGGTACAGACATTCCTGTTGCTGACGGCCGAAAACGCCAATGTCGGTACCATAGCGCATACCGAAGGCGTGCTGCCTCTATTGCTGCCGGTGATGTTGAATCTGCCGCAGCTGACTTCATCCACTTCCGGCCTGGTATTGCCCTGGCTTTGGTGTGCCGGCGTGCTCTTCATGTTGGTGCGATTGATCGGCGGCTGGTGGATGTTGCGCAAGCTCGATCACCAGACCGCAATAGCCTTGCCTGCCATTTGGCAGCAACGCGCCGAATCGATTCGTGTTGCCCTTGGTATTCGCCGCAACATCACGATCAAACTTTTAGAAGACATGGGCCTGCCATGTACAGCTCGTGCCTGGCATCCGATCGTCTGGTTGCCGGTATCCATCCTGACGCAACTGACGCCAGACCAAATTGAAGCACTGATCGCGCACGAACTTGCCCATATTCGCCGCCTTGATTGGGTTTGGAATGCACTGCAGTGTCTCGTTGAAGCGGTTTTGTTTTATCACCCGGCCGTGTGGTGGTTGAACCGCCGCATTCGCCAGGAACGCGAAAACGCCTGTGATGATCTGGCGGTGGCGGTATGTGGCGACGCCATCGTGTTGGCCGAAGCGCTTGCGACACTGGAGCGCGATCGGAGTCCTGTCCACATGCTTGCTTTATCTTCCGATGGAGGTTCTCTTATGCAGCGTATAACGCGCCTGATTTCTCCGGATTCGCCTGCAAAAATTCGCTGGGCGGTGCCGATGGGATTAACGGCTTTATTGTGTACCGGCGTTTTTCTGGCAGCACAGGCCAGTTATGCGACTGGCAATGGTTCGGCGTCGGATGACCTGTCGTGGTGGACGCATATCGGTGAATCGACCGAGATTCGTGAAACCAATGATCAGGGTGATAGTCGTGTGTATCACAAGTGGATAGATCTCTCCGGCAATCCGCACGAAACCTTCAGATTGAATGGCAAGCTGGTGCCGATCGACAAAAATGTGCGGCAGTGGGTGAAACGGCAAATGGCTTCCAATCACCCGCCTGCTCCACCCGCACCGCCTGCGCCACCGGCACCGCCATCAGCGCCGCCCTCAATGACTGAATCCGTAGTCGTTCAGGCCGCTGTGCAAGCAGCAAGACGGGATTCGCGCATGCTTGCCGCACTGGGCTCTTCCATTGTCGCCGAATCGATTCATGGCCCTAGCTATAGCGATGATGACGAAGCACAGCTGTCGATTGTATTGACCGGTTCGAAAGGCCGCGCCGACGTACAGGTAGTCGGTGAAAAAAAGAATGGTGTCTGGGTTTTCAGCTCGCTCGATATCGAATCATTGGAATCATTCGCAAAGTAAGTGGCGGGTATTTTTTTCAACTTTAACTACTAATCTATTAGTAGATAAAAACGCAAACACATAGGATTTTCTTCATGCAAGCCGGTACCAGAAAAAATGTTCGTCGAATCGTATGGCTAATGGTAATCGCGGTCATCGGTGGCGCCGTCTTCATGTTCTTGCCCTTCCTGGGCCATGACGGCCCGCCGCAGAAAGACATGAAAATCGGTCAGGACACGCGGGTCGAAGTGATCGAAGCCGTTATCGCCAATCTCAATCAACATTACGTGTTTCCGGAAAAAGCGGTAGCGATGGAAAAACGCCTGCGCCGGGAATTGAAAAACGGCGACTACGACGATGTAACGAGTGCCAATGAGCTGGCTGAAAAAATCGGCGAAAGCCTGCAGGCGGAAACACGCGACAAGCATCTCGAAATCCGCTACTTCGAGGAACCGATACCGGTCTCGAACCCAGACGAAGAAGTGAAGTCGGAAAAACTCAGGCAGCAAAAAGAAAATATTCGGCTGAATTACTGTTTTCATAATGTCGACAGAGTGCCATTCAATATCGGCTACATCGATTTGCATGGTTTTGCCGATGCACCGCCACAGGTTGCCGAACGCATGGCTGCCGCGATGAACCTGCTAAGCGATACCCGCGCGATGATTATCGATTTGCGGAAAAATGGCGGCGGTTCACCGGATACCGTTGGACTGTATGCCAGCTATTTTCATGACAAACGGACGCATTTAAATGACATCTATATGCGGGAAGAAAACAAGACCACCGAAATGTGGACCACCGAAAACCTGGCCGGAAAAAAATACGGCGAGAAGAGAAAACTGTATCTGTTGACCAGTGCCGATACCTTTTCGGCAGCCGAAGATTTCGCCTACGCGATGAAGAACAACAAGCGCGCTACCATCGTCGGCGAAGTCACGGGTGGCGGTGCACATCCGGGCGATATCCATCGCCTCAGCGCGCATTTCATGATGAATGTTCCGGCCGGCCGCACGATTAGTCCGATCACTCACACCGATTGGGAAGTGGTCGGCGTTCAGCCCGATATCAAAGTCTCGGCCGACGATGCACTGGATCAGGCACAGCTGATCATTCTGAAAGATTTCCTGAAGAGCGAAAAAGATCCGGAATGGCGTGCGCGTCTGGAAGAGAGCATTGCCGATCTGGATTAGTTGATAAACACGAAAGAATCGTAGCCCGGGTCATGGCTTCATCTGACCCGGGTAATTCTCGAACTTTCATCAAGAAAAAATTGCAGATTCCGTGCCTGCAAAAGCACTTGATGTATCTGTGATCTGTGAAACAGCCCGGGTCAGATGAAGCCATGACCCGGGCTACGAGATCCGTTTAGCCAACATGTAACTCAGCCGCACCTTCTTGCAACTCACCTATGACACAGGCACCGGCGAAACCTCTCTGATGGAACTCCGCCAACACTTCCTTCGCGCTATCAGGCGAACAGGCGACCAATAATCCGCCACTGGTTTGCGGATCGGTCAACAGATGCCTTTGCCAGGCCGGAAAATCTTCCGGCAATCGTACTTCTTCGTCATAACTCGACCAATTTCGATTCGATGCGCCGGTAAGAATTCCGTCTTCGGCGAAATCCCGCGCGGTTTGCAGGATCGGCAAATCGGCAAACTGTATCTTTGCCGTTACTTGCGAGCCACGGCAGATTTCCAGCAGATGGCCGGCCAATCCGAAACCGGTGACATCGGTCATTGCATGTACGCCGGCAATGCTCGCGAGTTGGGTACCGGGCGTATTCAATTGCGTCGTGGTCGCCAGCATCTGCGCATAACCATAGGCATCAAGACGGCCTTTCTTCAGGGCGGCGGACAAGATGCCAACGCCCAAAGGCTTGCCAAGAATCAAGACATCACCGGCTTTCGCCTTGTTGTTGCGCTTGACGTTATCCGGATGCACCAAACCAATCGCGACCAAACCATAAATCGGTTCCAGCGTATCAATCGAATGACCGCCTGCAATCGGTATGCCGGCCGTGGCACAAATCGAATCGCCACCGGCAATGATTTGCTGGATGGCTTCGATCGGCAGCTTGTCGAGCGGCATGCCGACGATGGCGAGCGCGAAAATCGGTTGCCCGCCCATCGCGTAAACATCCGACAAGGCATTGGTTGCAGCGATCTGTCCGAAGTGGAATGGGTCGTCAACGATCGGAGTAAAAAAGTCGGTGGTCGCGATCACCGCCTGGTGTTCGTTCAATTGATATACAGCGGCATCATCGCTGGACTCGATGCCGACCAGCAATTCCTTCGGCATCATTCGCATCGGAATATCGGAAAGAATCTGTGACAGGATCGCCGGCGAAATCTTGCAGCCGCAACCGCCGCCGTGGCTGTATGTCGTAAGTCGAATGGGATTTTCCATGGCGTTAGGCTCGTGATTATTGAATCTGGTAGTCTCGCATGCATCGCAGTTTGCCATAAAGAGTCGAATACGAGAGCGTTCATGGGAAGAAATGCCATCGCCAACATCAACGAGCTGGCGCAGTTCGATGTGATCATCGACGTACGCACGCCGGCGGAATTCGCGCTCGATCATTTACCCGGTGCAATCAATTGTCCGGTGTTGAGCAACGAGGAGCGCGTGATTGTCGGCACGCTGTACAAGCAGGTGTCGCCGTTTGCCGCACGTCAACGTGGCGCACAATTTATTTCCCGCAATATTGCTTCGCATCTCGAAAGACAATTCGAAGGCAAACCTAAAGACTGGCAGCCGCTGATCTATTGCTGGCGCGGCGGCATGCGTTCCGGCGCGATGGTGCATATCCTGAGGCAAGTCGGTTGGTCGGCAGCGCAATTGCATGGTGGTTATCAGGCGTTTCGCCGGCATGTCGTTGTTGAACTCGAAAGACTGTCGCCACAGTTTCATTACAAAGTGTTATGCGGAAAAACCGGCAGCGGGAAAACGCGCTTGCTCGAAGCGCTAGAATCGACGGGCGCACAAGTGCTTGATCTTGAGAAACTGGCCGAGCATCGTGGTTCGGTGCTGGGAGCCATCCCCGATCAAGCACAACCCAGCCAAAAGAAATTCGAAACTTTGCTGTGGCAGAAGCTGCAGTCATTTGATCCGAAAAAATACGTCTTCGTCGAAGCGGAAAGTCGCAAAATCGGTTCGATCAGTTTGCCGATTACATTCGCTGCCGCGATGCAGGACAGAGGCCAGCTGATTACCGTCGAGGCACCGTTTGCAGCGAGAGTGAAATTCCTGATCGAAACCTATCAACACTTTCTTGCCAATCCTTCCGAAATAAAAAAGCTGTTGGAATATTTACTCGTGCTGCGTGGCCGCGGAACCATCACTCGCTGGCAGGGTCTCGCCGACCAAGGCGAATGGGCGACATTGGTCGAAGAGTTGCTGCAGCAGCATTACGACCCATCGTATTTGCGCTCGGAAAATATGCGGTCTGGGCATTTTGCCCCCGCACAAACCATTGAGCTGGATGATCTTGATTCGCAAACCATCAAAAGAAGCGCCCAAAAATTATTGATATAGCCCGGGTCATGGCTCCATCTGACCCGGTAATCTTCAATGCATCGTCGATTACTCAACAGATGCTTTGAGGAAGCTCGTTTGAAATCGAAAGTTTGGTGTGCGTGAAACCCCGGGTCAGGTGGAGCCATGACCCGGGCTACGCACCTTGCCCGATGATTCTGATCGCGGTCCTGTTTTGTTCTTACCGCGATTGCGACAGGCGGCGAAGGATCATGGTTTTTTTCCTCCAGCGCCGGGAAACTGGGTGTTCGCGGTGATCTTTTGATAATCACGCCAATCCGCCAGCGGCAAGTTCTGCGCATTGCAGAAATAGGCCATGCCGGAATAATCCGAGCCGGACGTGTTCTTGCCGGAAGCATTGAGAAACAATTCGACTCGCTCGGACGTTGGCGCGCTGCCGGCGTCAGCGATCCGGCGCATTCGCTGTTGGGCGTTGAGTGCTTCGAACGCGGTCAGCAAGCGCAGCTGGTTGATCTGGGTCAGCAGGTCCGCCCGCACGACCGGGTCCAGTGCGATCGGATCACGCATGACCATCAGGCGGCCCATCAGGCTACGGGTTTCCGCCTCATTCGAACGCGCCTGCACCATGTCATCGCTGATCCGGCCCAGAAATGCCTGGCGTTGCGGCGCGAAGTGGCTAGCGGTGCCGTCGGCGAGCAGGGCATCCCAGACCGGGAATCGATACGGGCGGTTGGGCATCCGCACCACATACGACAAGGACAGGTGATTGACGTTGAATACCGGTGCCGGTTTCAGCGTTGCCGGGCTTTCCAGCACATTGAGGCCTAATGCCGCCAGTTGCGCATCCACGCAGGGCCGGCTGGCATATTTTTCCGCCGACCATAGGAAGATCCACGTAATGTCGCCCCGAAGGCGCGCCTCGGCGTCCTCCACCTTGTTGCGCCAAGTCCACTCCTGCACCGCTTCATTGGCCGCCAGCGCAATCACCACGCCGAGCACGACGATCAGGATCTCGCTCCAAAACGCCGGCCAGCCCATCGACGGTGAAAACCGCCGCCAGCGCGAGCGTCGTGCGGATTCCGGCACAGCGACTCGGCTGTCGTCCTGCGGCTGGATCATGGCTTTTCCTTCGCAATGACTAGCAAGGCTTCCCAAACGTCACGATTGTTTTGAGTCATGTCCACCAGGCGGGTGTCGAGATCGGCGATACGCTGGCGCAGGTAGCGGATGGTTTGCGGGTCCGAACGCAAGGCATTGGCGGCGTCATCAATCGCGTCTGCCGGCAATCCGGTTTTGCAGGGATAGTCGATCACATGATCGAAATCCCGGTAATCACCGGGCTTGATGTAGCGGTCGCCACAGGCTTTTCCCAGCGCGCGTTGCACATCGTTCGGAACGCTCATCCGGAACAGCTCGCGATAACGCGACTCGATGCCTTCTTTGACCAGATTGTCGATAGTGCTGAGGCTGTAGGCGCGCACCGAAATATTCCGAAGCTGCTGATCCTTGATCAACCCGATGTTGCCGGTTGAGACCATTTCGTCATAGGTGGAACGACGGCTCGCGCCTTGCTTGTACTGACTGGCACGATAGGCATTGACCAGAAATTCCTCGTTCGACAAAGGCGCTTTGCCGCTGAGGGCATTTGCCGTTTTTTCGGCGGCATCGCGGATATCGCGGTGGTACTCCAAAAGAAATTGATAACGCCAGCTTTCCGCGCGTAAATCTCCAACGAGTTTATCGGTGAACTCGACAGCCTTCTTGTTGGTCTCGCGTTCGGCATTCCAGTTGGCCACCTGGATGCCGAGAAAAACACCGACCACCAGCAACACGAATTCGATGCCGATCGCCATCCAGTTTTGTTCTTTGAGCGATTGCGACAAGCGGCGCAGGATCATTTTTTTCTCCCGGCAATTTCACGCAGATTATTCAGAAGTACTGGGCTATAAAATTCCAGATCGGAAATGGCTGTTTCAATATCAGCAAACCGGTACTGTAAAGCAGAAATAATTGTGGGGTGTGAGCGCAAAGATTCCGCCGCCGTGCTGATTTTTTCTGCTGGCACATCCAGCCTGCATTCATAGTCCAAAGATTTGATAATCTTTACATAATCAAGCGGCTCTACGAAGCGATCCCCGCATTGTTTGAGCAAGGCATGCTGTACATCTTTGGAAACCGATTTGCGAAAAATCTCGCGATACTCCGATTCCTGTCCATCGGCACTAATTTCATCAAATGTTTTTGAGGTGTAAATCTCAATAGCTGTTTTACGCAAGGTGGTGTCGGTTATTAAATCAATCGAACCGGTAGAGATCATTTCATCATAGGCTGCCCGCTGCCTAACATTATATTTGTATTGACTGGCTCGGTAGGCGCTGATCACGAACTGCTCATCGGTCATTTCGGCTTCGCCATCCATTACCGCAAGAACTTTTTCGGCATTCGCTAGAATATCCTTGTTATACAAGATCAAATATTCGTAAGCCCAAGCCTCTTCACGCAGGTCAGCTTTCAGACGCTCCGTGAAAATTGCCGATTTTTGTTTGGTCTCGCGCTCGGCATTCCAGTTAGCCACCTGAATACCAATAAATACGCCAACCACCACAATCACCAGATCAATCCAGATCGCGGTCCATTCCTGTTTTCTTACGTGTTGAATTACGCGCCGCAGGAGCATAAAAATATTCCCTGGTGGAAGGGCCTTCCAGGCCCGACAGAAAATCCGATAAAGTATTCGGGCCTGGAAGGCCCTCCTGCGAAAGCAACGATGCGGACGAGGTTTAAATTATCCACACACATAATCACCTTTATCTTTTTTGCGGCAGATATCCGGCGCGCCGTATTTGTCCCAGAGCTCAACCAGTCCCATTTTTTGCAGGAACGCGGGAAACTCCGGTAACGCACGCGCCTGCGTTCCATTGCGGCTCCATAAACGGGCGAAGAAATCGCTGTTGTCGATATCCGGCAGTTTCAAAACCGCGGATAACGCACGCTCAGGCTTGCCGAGTATTAGCAGCGACAACGGTATCATCCCGGTCGAGCGAGGCCGAGGCTGCGCGAGAGCGTCGTCGATCAAGGCCAGAGCGCGGGATTTCGCCAGCGCATCGCCGTAGATGCCGTTAGCAATTATTTCGGCGCTACCGGGCAAGGTGTTTTGCAAACTGCGCGTTCCATCCGACCATTTGCGAATAGCCGTTGCAACATCACCACGTTGAAAAGCAATGTAAGACAGCTCACGCTCAGCAAACAACAAACCAGACGAACGGGCCCGGTTAAGGTATAGCTCAGCATTATCCAAATCACCATCAAGGAAATACATCAGGCCGCGCCAACGCACAACATTCGGCATCATCGGATCTATTGACAAGGCATGCTCTAAGCGCGCAATGCCGGCTTCACGGTAGCCGGTCATCACCAAAGATAATCCGTACCAGAAATTGCTGTTGACATCGTTAGGGTCAAGCGCGATTGCACGCTCGAATTCCTCTCTCTGACGAAGATAGCCTCCCCTTTGCTTGCCGTAGGTCAAGCCCAATACCGCGTGCGGCTCGGCTAAGCTTGGATCAAGCGCAAGGGCCGCATTAGCCTCCGCAATTGCTTTGGCATTGGTTTGCCCATATTCAATATCCATATAGGCGCCTAGCGTTGCATGCAGTGTTGCCAGTCGCGAATGAGCTCGCGCATATTTCGGATCCAGCACCAGCGCCTTCTGCAATGCGGTAACAGCATCTTGGTATTGGGCAGTATCGCGGCGGTTGAAGATGGCCGTGGCCTGCAAATACAAGGCATAGGCTTCGGGACTACTGGTGCCTGTATCAATCAATTGGCTCTGTTGCCCCGCATTGAGTGCCACTTTCAACTCACTGGTGACTTGGCGCGCAATTTTTTCCTGCAAGGCAAAAATATCGGCATCGGTGCCATCAAAGTTTTCCGACCACAAATGAAAGCCATCGCTGACTCGAATCAGCTGCGCGGTGATGCGAAGTTTATCGCCCTGCTTGCGCACTGAACCTTCGAGCACATGCGCCACACCGAGCGTTTTTCCAATGGTGATGAGACTTTCATTCTTACCCTTGAAGAAAAATGAAGACGTACGGCCAGCAACTTTCAACTCTCGCACCTGTGCCAGTGCGTTCAGGATTTCTTCGGACACGCCATCGGAAAAGAATTCGTTGTCCTTGTCGGCACTCATGTTGACGAACGGCAGCACGGCGATGGATTTTTCGCTGATGCTGGTTTTAATTTCAGCGAGTGTTTGTGCTTTTACCTTTTCGCTGGCCACACTGATCGCAGCTGCTTCACGCTTCGGCGCCAGATAAAATTTATCGAATCCGAAAAGCGCCAAGGCAATCGCGAATAACAGCAAAATGCTGCGTTCCATCTTGCGCGCGGTTTGCGGCGCGATCGATTGCTCCGGTGTGACTTCGGCATCGCGTTTCAAACCTTCCGGGGTGAGTTCGAAAACCCAGGCAAACACCATTGCCGGAACAAAGCCGATCGCAAGTAGGCCGACAATCGTTTTCATCACCCACACAGGTGCTTCGAACACCGGCAATAAAGTCGCTGCGACTTGCGTGACCAGCCACGCACCGACCAGATACAGCCCGGCCATGCGGATCACGTTGCGGCGTTTGAGTTCGCTGATGAACTTCATCGGCTTGTTACCTCGCAATCGAGATGGTCGCCGCCAGAAGCTTGAACGCGTTTGCAGGCACTCGGATAGCCGCGCGCTTCCCACAAACTTACGATGCCAAGCTCTTTGGCAAGTGCAAAGAAGCGCGGGTTCTCGCGCAAGGCCAGGGTGGAAGGTAACCACGCCGTGCGTAGCCACCACTGCCGTCGTCGGTCTTCGGGAGCTTGTTTCTGCACCTGGTCGGAGAAATCGAGCAGAAGATCAAAACGATTGATGGCGATACTGAATTCCAGGTCAATGGTGCGGGCATCCGTGCGCGCGGCGAAGGCATTGCTGTTGGTGGGGTTTTCCAGGAGCGCCCGCTCTGCCGCATTTTGCCCGGCCTCTTCCTGCGACTCGAATGGGGTGATCAGTTCGTCCCAGATGGCCAAGGCATGCTTGCGTTCACCACGTGCCGCCAGGTCGTAAGTAATGATGAAGATCGCGGGATTCCAGCCTTGCGATGCCGCTTTGCGGGCAGTGGCCTCGGCTTTCTCGTAGTGGCCGGCGGACAGATAGGCCATGGCCAGATAGCCATTGTTGATGCCCGAAAGCGGGTCCAGTTTTTGTGCGCTCTCGAGCACGGCGATGGCTTCGTCGACATAGCCCGTGCGCAGTAACAACAAACCCCGCCACATCATCGGATTCGAATCCTGGGTGCTCAATTTCGCCGACTCTTGCAGCAGTGCGAGCGCGCCGATGAAATCGCCGTTTTCTTCCAGAAAATTTGCCTGAAGCGCCAGCACCATCGGGTGTTTGGGTGCCAGGGCTTCCGCCCGCTTCAGCGCGGCACGCGCCTCGGCTTTGGCTTTGGCAGCCTTGATGTCATCTTCAGTGTAGTAACCGGGCGTTACGAACCAGGTGGCGGCCAGATAGATCCATGCTTCCGAGAAATCAGGATCAAGTTTGACCGCATTCGAAAGGTCCTTGATTGCCTCCAGCAATTCACCGCGTCCGTGAAAACGTGCACGGCCCTTCAGGAAACTTTGATAGGCATCGAGATTTGCGGTCGAGGCGGCCACGGCAACTTGCCTCTTGCCGAGAATGCCTTCGAGCTCTTTGGTAATCGCCTGGGCTATTTCTTCCTGTACCTTGAAGATATCGGTCAGGTCGCGATCATAGGTTTCCGACCAGAGATGCTCGTCCGTGCCGGCCTTGATCAGCTGTGCCGTGATGCGGACGCGTTGCCCCTGTTTTCGCACCGAGCCTTCCAGCACATGCTGTACGCCAAGCTGGCGGGCAATTTCCGGAATGGGCGTATCTTTACCCTTGAACGAAAAAGCAGACGTACGCGAGGCAACTTTCAGTCCGTCGACTCCGGCCAGCACATTGAGCAATTCTTCCGAGATGCCGTCGGCGAAGAAACCATTCTCGGCGTCGGTGCTCATGTTCACGAACGGCAGCACCGCAATCGATGCTTCGCTGACCACGTTTTTTGTACTGGCAAGGGCTTGCGCCCTCACGGTTTGTGATGTGCTTGCGACTAAAGCCGCTTCGCGCTTCGGTGCCAGCATGAATTTGTCGAATGCAAAAAATGCCAAGGCAAATGCGAACAGCACGAGAATCATGCGTTCCATCTTGCGAGCGGTTTGCGGCGCGATGGATTGCTCCGGTGTGACTTCGGCATCACGTTTCAAACCTTCCGGGGTGAGTTCGAATACCCAGGCAAATACCATCGCGGGAATGAAACCGATCGCCAGGATTCCCACGATCGTTTTCATCACCCAAGTGGGCGCTTCGAAGACCGGCAATAAAGTGGCGGCGACTTGCGTCACCAGCCAGGCACCGACCAGATACAGCCCGGCCATGCGGATCACGTTGCGGCGTTTGAGTTCGGCTAGAAAGGCCAAGACACTAAGTCCCGATGCCTGGGTGTGCGTTGCAGCGAAATGGCGATTCCCTCATCCTGCCTTCCCCTTCGGCAATGAATACGGTGCAGCGGATTTCAGGCCGCCGTCGCATCATAGCCTAGCTGAACGAATTTCCGCCAAGCACGTCACACCTTTTAACCAGCACCCATCGCCCGGGCAATGCTCTTTTTACCCGGGTTGGCGATAAAGCGATTGCGTTTCAGACCGCGTGAATTTTTATTGCCTCGCAATGACTCCCGGGTCAGGTGCAGCCATGACCCGGGCTACTAACCGGTATTTTGCACGCCGGCTGCGATGCCGTTCACCGTTGCGACCAAAGCATGAAATAGCTCGTCTTCGGGACGGTCTGCTTCGCGCCAGCGGGCGAGCAAATCGACCTGCAACAGACTGATGGGATCGACATAGGGATTTCTTAAACGAATACTTTGGGCAAGTCGTTGATCGCGTTGCAAAAGCAGGTTCTGGTTCTTGATCGAAAGAATCGCGTTCTGGCAACGCAAAAATTCGTCATGGATGATGGTGTAGTAATGCGAATGCGCATCGCCGGCCAGCAAGGAATAGCGTTCGAAAATCGCCATATCCGATTTCGCCAGCACCATTTCAACGTCGTCGAGGAAGGTCGAGAAAAACGGCCAGTCGCTCGCCATCTCGGCAATGGCCTGATGTCCGTGCTGTTCTATCGATGCGAGCAAGGCGCTGCCGACGCCGTACCATCCGGTGAGTCCGGCGCGGTTCTGGCTCCAGGCGAACACCCAGGGAATGGCGCGCAGGCTTTCGACGCCGCCCTTGTTTCCGCGTCGCGAAGGGCGCGAACCGATTCGCAGCCGCTCGATCACGTCGATAGGTGTTGCCGCACGAAAATAAGCGGCGAAATCCGGATCTTCATGCACCAGCGTGCGGTAATGCTTGCGGGCATCGTTCGCCATCTGCGTGGCGAGTTCGCGCCATTGTGCTTCGCGCGGTTCGATTACGCGAGGACGCAAGGTGGCGCGTAATACGGCGCCGGTCATCTGCTCGAGATTTCTTTCGGCCAAAGCACGTACGCCGTATTTTCGATGGATCACTTCGCCCTGCTCGGTCAAACGCAAATAGCCATCGACCGAACCGCGCGGCGATGCGATCACCGCACGTTCAGTCTTGCCGCCGCCGCGACTGGCCGAACCGCCGCGACCGTGAAAGAAAACGATGCGGATTCCGCTTTCCTGCGCGAGCGCGGTGAGCGCGACTTGCGTTCGTTGCAGCGCCCAGCGCGATGCCAGGATGCCGCCGTCTTTTGCACTGTCGGAATAACCCAACATCACCATTTGCCGTTGGCCGCGTTGCCGCAAGTGTTCGCGATACACCGGATCGGCGAATAGCGAGCGCAAACTGCTTTCGGCGGCTTCCAGATCGGCGACGGTTTCAAACAGCGGTGTGACATCGAGTGCGACATGGCCATTGCTCTCATGGAAACCGGCCACGCGCGCGAGCGCGAGAACCGCCAACGCATCCGCTGCGCTGCGACTCATGCTGACGATATACGGACCAAAGGCCTGCACACCGAAACGTTCGCGGCCTTCCCGCAGTGCGCGGAAAACATCCAGTACCGGTTTTGCAATCCCGGATTCTTTCGTTGCGGTATCGCCGCGGATCAAGGCATGCAAAACCGGTGCGCGTTCATTCGGCGAATGCTGCGCGAAATCCGGCTGTGACAATAATTCCGACAGCGCGGCATCGTGAATGGCCGAATCCTGGCGTAAATCCAGCGCGGCCAGATGGAAACCGAAACACT
Source organism: uncultured Arenimonas sp. (assembly GCA_964584915.1). Classification (GTDB taxonomy): domain Bacteria; phylum Pseudomonadota; class Gammaproteobacteria; order Xanthomonadales; family Xanthomonadaceae; genus Arenimonas. The sequence goes on from CAZPCE010000026.1 coordinate 16,377, forward strand.
GCACTCGCCGGATGACGCGGTTTAATGCAAAGTGACCGGCGTGTTCACCGCGGTGTTTTTGCAGACTGGTGTCGATCAATGAAAGATCGTCCGCGAATTCATCCGCGTTGGCATAGGCGGCAGGGCGGTTGTTTATTCCTTCGGCCAAGCGTTCCGCGATCAAATTCAACAATTCGCCGTATGGCATGTCGGCACGCCGCTCCGATTGCAGCGATGCGGTGTGCGGCAACAGTTCCTTGTATTGTTCGAGTCGCTCGATGATTTTTTCATCGACACCGATGCGTGCGATCGATTGCGTCAGAAGGGTACGCAGTTCGAGCACGTCGCGACGATACGCTTTCAATACCATTTCGCGTTGTGCATCCAGCGTGTCGATAATGGTGGCGGCGCCGACATTCGGATTACCGTCCATATCGCCGCCGACCCAGGTCGAAAATCGCAGTACATTCGGCAATGGCGGGCATTGGCCGTAAGCGCCGGCGACGGCTTCTTCCAGTGCTTCCTGAAACGTCGGCAATACCCGGTACAAGACTTCGGAAAGATAAAAACCGACGTGTTCCATTTCATCGTGCACGCTGGGTTTTTCGTTCGCCATCTCGCTGGTTTGCCAGGCCGAGGTCAGCGATACCCGGATGCGTTCGCGGCCCTTGCGTCTTTCGTCCGGCGTCAATGCGCGATCAATGTCTTCGATCAGGCGGTGCACGACATCACGTTCCTTGTTCAACAGCGCACGGCGAATGGCTTCGGTCGGATGCGCGGTAAACACTGGCTCGATATGCAGGCGTTGAAGAACCGGCAGCAATTCGTCGAACGATACGCCTTCGTTTTTCAATTGCTGAAGCACAGCGGCCAGACTGCCGGGTTGGTGTCCGGCGCCGGCTTTCTGGTAGTCGCGGCGACGGCGGATGCGATGCACGCGTTCGGCAAGATTCACGGCCTGGAACCACAACGCGAATGCACGCACCAGGGATTCGGCTTGCTCCAGGGCAAGGCCGCTTAAATTGTTCGCCAGCGTATCGATCGGCTGGATATTTTCGCGACGCTGGATTGCGGCTACGCGAATCGCTTCGACCTGCGACAGAAATGCGGTACCTTCCTGTTCGGCCAATACTTCACCGACCAATGCGCCGAGTTGCTTGACGTCATCGCGCAGCAAGACATCGGTGGCCGGCGATTCAACCGATCGCAGTGGTGGATCTTCAACGCGGGGAGTATTCATGCTCATGCGCCATCGTAATGGATACGGGGAATCAAGGCTTATGCTTAAACGGTATCGGCAAATAATCGCCGGTGACCCACGATGCCTTAAACACCTAGAGCTAATTCTCGAATTGCGCTTGCCGGCTTAGCGGGCCTGCCAGCCGCCATCGACGGGTAGCACGATGCCATTCACGTAGTCCGACGCAGCTGATGCCAGGAAGATAGCGGCGCCGCCGATATCGCCGGGTTCTCCCCAGCGTCCGGCCGGAATGCGCGCGAGAATATCGCGGTTTCGGTTTTCATCGGCACGCAACGCGGTCGTGTTGTTGGTCACCATATAACCGGGTGCAATCGCGTTGACGTTCAAGCCCTTGCTCGCCCATTCGTTCGCCAGCAGTTTGGTGATGCCGGCGATGCCGTGCTTGCTGGCGGTGTAAGAAGGCACGCGAATGCCGCCCTGGAACGACAGCATCGACGCGATATTGATGATCTTCCCACGGCCTTGCGTGATCATGTGGCGACCGGCGGCCTGGCATAAAAAGAACGCGGTTTTGAGATTTACATCCATCACCGCATCCCAATCCGCTTCGGTGAAATCGACCGCGTCGGCGCGACGAATCGTGCCGGCGTTATTGACCAAGATATCCAGCGCGCCCAATTCGGAAATGGTTTGATCGACCAGATTTTGCACCGGCGCAAGGGTCGATAAATCGGCTTTGATCGCGATAAATTTGCGACCGAGCGCTTTGACTTTTTCTGCGGTTTCATCCGGTGCCGAAGTGCCGGCACAGGCAATGTCCGCACCTGCACCGGCAAGCGCGATCGCTATGCCTTGGCCAAGACCGGTATTGCCACCGGTGACGAGCGCGACTTTGCCTTCCAGATTGAACATGGCGCGGACCTTATTTGAGTTGGCAGATATCGAGTTGCTTCATGTCGGTGTAATCCAGGTTTTCTCCGCCCATGGCCCAGATGAAACCATAATTTTGCGTGCCCGAGCCCATATGGATCGACCACGGCGGTGAAATCACGGCTTCACTATCGCTCACGACAAGATGACGGGTGTCTTCCGGTTCGCCCATGAAATGCATCACGCGCTGGCCTTCGGCCAGACCGAAATAGAAATACACTTCGGAACGACGATCATGCAAATGTGGCGGCATGGTATTCCAGACGCTGCCTTCGCTGAGCAAAGTCATGCCGAGTAGCAGCTGGCAGGATTTGCAGGTGGCAGGAACAATGTATTGATAGATCACGCGTTGGTTCGAGGTTTCGATCGCGCCGCGTTGCAGGGGCACGGCTTTATCAATCGAGATATGCACGGTGTCGTAACGGGCATGCGCCGGTGTGGAGACCAGATAGAATTTTGCCGCCGCGCTTGCATCGGGTGATTCGAAAACGACTTTCTCGCTGCCCATTGGTACATACAAGCCGTCACGCGGCTGCAGTGTGAAGGCAACGCCATCAACGGTCACGCGACCGGCGCCTTGCCCGACATTCACCACACCCAGTTCGCGACGTTCCAGAAACGGCTTGCCGGCAGCGGAAGCCGGTTCGGTTTGTGCCGGCAATTCGACCGCTTTTGCAACCGGAGCAACACCGCCGACCACGATGCGTTCGTAATGCGTGTAATTCAGCACGATCTGGTCATTGGCAAACAGGCCGCGAAACAGGTAACGATCGCGTAATTGCTCGTTGCTGGCACCGACCATCATGTCGGGGTGGGTGGCGTGATAGGTCTTGGCGTACATGGCGGCTCCGTAATGCAGTCAGGCACCCAGTATACCCAGCTAAATGGCGTTTGGTAACCGGTGTCATTTAGATGTGCAAGATTTAATCGGTCATTCGATTCAACGCGGTGGTTGGCAGGATTCCCGGATAACCAGATGCGGCGTGATAACCGGCGCCGAACCCGGTTTGGCCACATCTGCCAGAAGCATGGCAGCGGCATGCAGGCCCATGTCGCGAATCGGGAGACGCACTGTACTCAAGGATGGCCATAGACGCGATGCGATCGGACTATCGTCGAAGCCGACCACCGACACGTCTTCCGGCACCGAC
>CAZPCE010000027.1:0-19393 GCA_964584915.1 uncultured Arenimonas sp.
GCTGCCGGTGTGGCTCAAGTTCAAAACCAAATATCTGAGGAGATCTCTGATGACTACCGCAAGAAATCTAGTTTGTTGGCTAACCATTCTCTGGTGGCTGGGCGGGTGTTCGACCAGTCCGAAGCCAGTTCAGACGGTTTGTCCGCCGTTTCCACAAATTCCGAAGGAGTTATTGATGGCGCCTCCGACATTGCACCTGCTCCCTTCAGGGATGAGGTAGAGCCCCAAGGTTGTGGGCAACTTCGCCAGGATGCAGCACAGACTACGCTTATGCTGATTGAAATTCAGCGCTGGTATCTGCGTGCCTATGAAGTGGAAAGATGAAATTGCGTATCTTTTGCTTTCAGTCGCCTGTTTGGGGTTCTTCAGTTCGGTTATAAACGTCTGTAATTCTGAAAGAATTGATGACTATGCGCAAAAGTTTAATGACGAATAAAGGTCATCAGACTAGAGGAAATTATGGCCACAACAAATCAATTTTCAGCGGTGAATCCTGCGCTTGGTTATTTGTACCAAGTACGCGCAGCTTTGCTATGGTCGTTGCAAAAGTTGCGTGAGGATGAGTCTTTTCAAGTATCAATTGAAGTACTTGATGATGTTGCGTTTGAGTCTAATGTTGGTGAGCCCAGTACTTTTCTACAAACAAAACACCATGCAAACCGTTTGGCTGCGTTGACTGACAGCTGCAGTGATTTATGGAAAACACTGCGAGTTTGGATTGAAGGCACTATCGCTGGAAATATTCCAGCTAACGCCGCACTCCAACTAATTACTACAGGCACTGCACCTGCAAATTCGGCTGCAAACAAATTGAAGTCTTTCAATCGTGACGCCATTGGAGCTAGAGCGCTATTGGATGTTATTGCTAGAACATCAACAAGCAAAGCTAATGATTCTGCCTATCGCGCATATGAGTCGCTAAGTGCGCCACAAAGGCTGGCAATTTTGGAAAGAGTTGTTGTTATTGATGCTGCTCCAACTATTGGTGACATTGATCAAGAGTTACGCACAGTAGTGTTTTGGGCGGTAGATCGCGTGAATCAAACCCCATTTTTAGATCGACTTGAGGGCTGGTGGTTTCGACGCGTTATTGATCAATTGATTGCAGACCCCAGTGCTCGTATTGGATCAATAGAAATTGAGTCTGAAATGAGTGACTTGCGCGATCAGTTTCGTCAAGACTCATTACCAATTGATGGTGATTTGTTAGATTTTGAACTTGACGATGCTACCTCTGAAGCACATGTGAATTATCGATTTGTTAAACAGCTTGACGTCATTGAGGCGGGTAAACGTAGGATTGCGAGTGCTATTAGAGATTACTACCGAGCCTATGAACAAAGATCTAGATGGGTCAGAGAAGATCTTGTTGTGCAGTTAGATCTCAAGAGGTACGAAAAGCGTTTATTCGAGGAATGGGAAACAGTTTTTGACGCTGTCTGTGATGAAGTGGGTTTAGATGCCACAGATGCACAAAGAAAAAAAGCGGCTAGATCAATTCTTCAATGGGCTGAACGTGCATCTATACCAATTCGTCCAGGTGTCACGGAGCCGTTTCTTTGTCGTGGTTCTCTGCACATGATCGCTGATGAGGGGCGAATTGGTTGGCATCCTGATTTCAGGGCAATGTTGAGCACGGTGCTTAGTGATGCAAGGAGTGCTGCAACATGAGCGTGTGGAGTGATCGCACTATAGAAGAAAGAGCGCTTCTCAATCCTGCATTTTGTTCATTGCTCTTATGGCACTTCGCATCTGCTGGTGGGGTTCCCGGAGCGCGGGCATTGACATTCGCAGAGGCTTATCTTGTCCTGCCCATTGTGTTGCCAAAGGTTTCTCGCGAATCCTTGCCTCGCAGTACTAGAACATCCGTCGCTGCGTGGATAGATGAGAACCCTACGTTCCAGACTAGTCTTGCCGTGCGTTGTCGAGCTATGGTTCCATTTACGAAAGACGCCTTGATATTTGGAGGGACGAGACAGTTGTTTCAAGTTTCTACTGATGCAATTCGAGCAAATGAGGAATCGAGACGGAATGTTAATGCGACATTGCGACGAGCCTCTGCTGAAACGCAAGCGTGTTTTAAAAAAGCCGCATTTCTTGGTGCTTGGTTTATTGAAACTGGCTCACCAAATACCGTAATGGCGCTATTGGGAATTCAACCATGACACTGAAAATATTAGAGATCGTTATTTATAGTCACGATGGAAGAAAGCGCATACTTCCTCTGAACGCCAATGGTGTCAGCATCATTACTGGAGCATCAAAGACTGGTAAGTCGGCTTTGATTGATATTGTTGACTACTGTTTCTGTTCAAGCGAGTGCAGAGTTCCTGATGGACCAATTCGGCATAAGGTCTCTTGGTTTGGATTGCGATTGCAACTCGCCTCTGGAGAGGCATTTGTTGCCAGAAAGTGTCCGGATGTTAGATTTCGTTCAAGCGAGGATTGCTTTGTCCAAATCGGCAGTGTTGTTGAATCGCCAGATGCAAGCGATTTAAAACAAACTACAAATACGCGTGGTTTGTCATCTCAATTGACGGGGTGGACAGGGATCGCCGAAAACCTCCATGAACCACCAGAGGGCCAAACACGGCTTCCTTTGTCTGCAAGTGTGCGGCACTCCTTAGCTTTCTGTTTTCAGCCGCAAGATGAAATCATCAGGCGGAATCAACTTTTTCACGGTGCCGACGATAACTTCTTCGCGCAGGCCTTGAAAGATACGTTTCCATATTTTCTGGGTGCTGTTAACGATGAGTATGTTCGCAAGCGTGAGGAACTCCGACGTTTGCGCGAACAATTACGTAGCATCGAGCGACAGTTGACAGAGTTAAATTCGATACGCGGTGATGGAGTAAGTAAGGCTGCTGCTCTTCTTGCTCAAGCTAGAGATGCTGGATTGTCATCCGTGATTGCGGATACTTGGAATGAAACCATTGATGCTTTACGGGTCGCATCTATGGTTGCTTTAAATCAAGCAACTGATGGATCTGAAGATGGAGAGTACAAACGCCTCAATGATGTCCGAAGTGGTTTACTACAGGAGCAGAGGCGCCTTCGGGATGAATTAGATGCGGTGACAGCCTTTGAGCGTGACACCAATGGCTATTCGAGAGAAGCTGCAGAGCAGCACAGTCGGCTTTTATCAATTGGAATATTTGGAGAGAATGCTCCGGGACATTCCTGTCCGTTGTGTTCCCAGACATTGCAAGTTGAAAGCAATCAACCAGAGTTCGATGAGTTAAAAAGTGCGTTGCAAGTTGTCGCATCTAGACTTGATTCAGTTGTTCAAAACAAACCGCGAATTGAACGTGCTGCTAGTGAAACATCTGTTCGCCTTAATCAAACGCGTGCCGCGCTGTCTGCCAATCGACAACAACTTGAGGCTGTTAGATCTGCTAATGAGCCATTGCGACTAGCACACGATGAAATAACTCGAAGAGCTTTAGTGCAAGGACGAATTGGTCTTTATTTAGAAAGTGTTCCAGATCTTCCGGATACGAGTTCGCTTCAGCGACGTGCAGAAGATATACGTGCTGCATACACTGCTCTCGAGGGTGAGCTTAGCGATGAGGTTGTAGCGGAACATATGACTTCAATCGGCTCGATATTAAGTCGCGATATGTCAAGTGCTGCTCGAACTCTATTGCTTGAGCATTCGGCATCACCGTTGCGTCTGGATGCGAAACGTTTAACCTTGGTTGCTGATACTGAAAATGGTCCTGTTCCTATGAGCAGAATGGGAAGTGGTGAGAATTGGGTGGGATACCATTTGATTGCATATCTAAACCTCCATTCTTGGTTTTCTAACCGTGATCGCCCTGTACCAAGATTCGTTTTCCTTGACCAGCCATCTCAAGTTTATTTTCCGCCTGAACGTGAGGTCGCCGAAGAGATGTCTGTTAGTGATTTGTCTGAAGATGATCGAAGCGCAGTTAAACGTATGTTCCAGTACGTATTTTCATCAGTGCAAGCAGCGGGGGCTAATTTCCAGGTCATAGTGACTGAGCACGCAGATATTGATGAGGACTGGTTCCAATCTGCTGTTGTCGAACGTTGGCGAGGTGGTTTGAAATTGGTTCCAGAAGACTGGCCGCGTTTTTAAAATTTATGACTCAAATTTTTGTCATGCTCGACATTTTTTTTAGCATTGTTCAAAACCTAACGACAACTCATTGGATTGCAATTGCTGCACTGATAGTTTCGCTGGTTAGTCTTAATTTTTCTACTCTCTCCTATTTAAGAGACAGACCAAATCTGAAAATCACTGCTAAGCGATATCTATCTGATCAGTATCCTGGATATATTGAATTAAAAGCAGTTAATGTGGGGAGACGACCAATTTTTCTAATCATGCTTTGGGGGCGTGATAGTGATGGTGCTGGAAGTGGAACTTTTCTCGACTATGAAGGACCAGGCATTAAATTGAGCGAGCATGAATTCAAGATATTCAAAGTTACCCATTTGCCACGAGGGGAAAATCAATACAGTCCTACGGCCATGAATGAACACGATGACTTTATTGAATTCGATCGCATGTGGATCGAGGACTCATTAGGTCGACGCCACAGTATTCCTAGAATGACCACTTTGTTATCTGAGCTTCGTATTGATTACAAGGCGTGGTGTGAAAAGACAGGGTACTGGAAAAATCTTGAATTAGAAAGCTTTCAAAAATCTCAAACATGAGCCCTCGAGAGAATATGTAATTTAATAAATTAAAGGCTAGCTCATGAATGAAAAAATAACGATGACGGTATAGGAGGTAACTTGCGCATCATTGGAGACGAATCAATTGACATGGCAGAACCGCTGTGGCGTTACTTCAAAACGGAGAGATTTTTGGAACTGTTGATGAACAGTAGCCTCTACTTTTCGTCTGCCCGGCAGTTTGAGGATCCTTTCGAAGGAGCTGTCGCTGTGGTTCCCTTTGGATTCCCAGTGGATCCACGTTACGCAAAGCAGGAATTACAAGAGCAAGCTTTCGAAGAACTTCGTCGTCTTACGAAAGTGAGTTGCTGGCACCGTGCTGCATATGAAAGTGATGCTATGTGGCAGCTCTATGCGGGATCACGCAAAGGGGTCGCAATTCGCACAAGTGCGGAACGTATCTGCGATGCAGCCAAACCATTCAGGCTGAAGCCTGAGTATGGGAGCGAGGAAATTTGGGCTGGCAACGTTAAATATGTTGACTTGCTTAAGGAGAGGCTTGACGTAGGAATGATGGATAGGTTCTGGTTCAAACACATGGCATTCTCTTGGGAGAGAGAGTTTCGCTTAGCTGTATCGGTTCGAATGGCCGAGGAGTTTGGTGTTCAGGTTCCAGAACTCGGAGTTCAAGTTGAGTTTGAGATCTCAAAACTCGTTGAGCGCATTTATCTTGGTCCGTCTTTGTCAGAAGAGGACATCGCTACCATACATGGTGTAGCGAAGGAGCACGGACTTGAAGATCGCATTAGGGTAACAAGCATGCGTGGTACCCCGAGGTATACGTAATGATTGGACACAGGCAGGCTTTGACATGCGGCGTTACGTGAAAAACAAGAGTGGCTTTCTCCCAAAGGAGTTCTTCGTCGCTCACGACCTTTGTTTCGCAGTCCACGACATCTTGGCCCAGTTCCTCGCCTCCGGCGAGCACAGCGGCGTGTTCTCAGCCAGAGTGAAGTTCTCAGAAAACTCTGAAGCGGCTTCATTTGGTGAGGCGGAGGATATATTTGACTGGCTTGAAGCGTCGAATCGTCTTGATGATAGAGCGCGAATACTCAAAGCACTTGTTCTGCCTGCCGTGCTGTCTGACATGCTGCACTACCTCTATGAAGCTCTGGAGTGTTCGCGCAAAGGCAAGTTGAACGTTACTTACGCCCTAATTAGGAAACCGTTGCAGGAGAGTTTGTTTGTTCTCGAGTCAATTGTTCTTGATGAAGCAGGCTTTGCAGAGACGTTGGCCAGAAACCCTCTTATGCTCCGGCCTAGTACTGTGGGTGGCGTAAATGGGCATGCCTGTCGTATTCAGAAGGTTTTGGAGATTACGGGTGCGACGAATCAATTCGATGCCGAATATTTAACCCAACTGCGTTACGAGAAAGTGGATGACGGCTTTGACGGGATCTGTAACAAGGCAATCCATCTTTTCACCGAGCATAAAGCGATCAAGACCGAGATGATGAATATTAACTTCATCTTCTCAGATGTTGATGCCAAGATCACACAGTGGAGTTACCTCTACGGAAGATTGCCCTATGTCCTTGTATACGCTTGGCGTGTGATTGAGCACATTGGTGCATCCCTTTGTCTGACCCATCCAGCCTACGGTCAAGATATGTCGCGCAGGGTGGCGGCATTCGTAACTCTTAGCGCCCGTCAATGCTCGCATGTCACACCACAGTTGCAGAAGTTTCACAATGCTCATAGGGAATGGTTGCTTGACCACTGCAAACAGATGGGTTCTGCTCGTCCACTGAAGCGGAATTTTGAGCGAATGGCGCTCACGGGAGCCCTGCCTGGGGAGGACGAGGCGACCGTGAGCGCCCGTCACGCGATGTTCGAGGCTATTTCAGAGCGGGCGAGGCTCCAAGCGCTTGCAGATGATTCGAACTTTGCCTAGGATCGGCTAACGTGAGCCGACCAACCTGTGAGCTACTCTTCCCGAAAGAGCGTTGCTCGAAGAGAATAGTAAGTTAACTTACCAAGCAAATAGGTTTTTTCTTTGAAGCTAGCGGCAAAGGATAAAGCTGCTTTGAGGTACTTGACTTTTAATCACGACTGCCTACCGAAGGCTGTTAACAGACCTTCATTGCTCGGGCGGCAGAAGGTCAGCTTACTGAGCCAAGCAGATCCGGAACTTTTCTAAACGCGAACTCCTCGGCCTAAGGGTCGTATACTGAATATTTGAATGGGCGCGTTCGCACTCAGCACCAACCATTGATAAACCAGTGTTACTTGGGACTAGTTCTGTCACAGAAAGAGTATCGATCGCCTTTCCGAATTCACCAGATTTTCTTAAGCCAAGGTAGAAATTTCAGGGAATGCCCTTGACCGATCCTCGCAGCTGGAAATAAATAGAAGAGCGAACATGACACTCGACATCAGAGGCAGTTTAAAAGGCACCAAACTCAGCAGAAATCCTTATGTCGTATTTGAGGAGTTGATTTCCAACGCCATTGATTCTTTTTTGATTCGAAAAAATGATGACGCTACCGCAAGAAATCTGCAAATAGATATTGCAGTCGACTTCTTCGATGCGGATTTGATCGACGGATTAGAGGATTTGTCGATCTCTTGCAAGGATAACGGCTGCGGATTGGGCGATGAGCAACTCGACGCATTTCTCACAAAAGATACGTCATACAAGGATGACCTACCTATACCCGGAATCGGCCAATGTATGGGAGCAGGTCGCATCCAATTTTTTCATCATTTCTCTGTCCTCCTACTAGATAGCACTTACCGTGCCGGAGATACCTTCATCGCGCGGAAGATGTGCTATTCCGAGCCCGAGAAGCAAATTGACTCCCAGGATTTCTCGTCTAACCCCGGAAGCGCGAACAATCTTGGAACGAGCATTACCCTTAAGAACTTGCGGGCGCCGATTCGTGATCGCGTACTCAGAAAGGCTTTACCAAGTAGCTTGTACTCCGCCTCGGTGCTTAAGCAGCAGATGCTTCTGACTTTCTTGCAAAGACTTATTGGACTTGGTGATCAAGTTGGTGACTTCGAGATTAATTTTGTTTCACGCCAGTTGAAGGGCGGAGAGCAGGTCAAATCTTCAGAACAGAATGATTCTTTAAAACGTTCGGACTTGCCAACTGTAACGAGGGAAAAAAGGATCTCTGTTGAGGAGTGCGACCCCGTCACAGGTGATGGATTGGGCACACATCAATATTTCAATCTATCCCACTATCGGCTTGACGCCCAACAATACAGTCTTCCGAGAAATGCAGTGGCGTTCTGCGCCAAGTCATCTCCTGTTAAAGATGTTACGTCGCAATATTTTCGGACGCGAGCGGAGCAAAACAATCCAACAGCAGGCTTCTTTCACTTTGTTTTAATTGAAAGTGACTATTTTGATATTCACGTCAACGAACAACGCGACGATTTCGAAGGAATTCCCGAGGAAATCCCTTCCGGAGACTTCTTTTCCACGGAAAAGATTTCTTACGCAGCAATCCATGAAGTGATCGACCCCGAAATCGTAGATATGGTTGCGCCTTCAAACTGGAACAGAACCGTCGTTCTTCAGGAGGTCGTCGATCAATTTGGTATCAGTGAGGCAATGCTTCAGGATACATCTACGCGGATTCGCTATGGCGAGTCGGCACAAGTCGTAGCCGAACGGGTTTTGAAGAAGTATCAGGAGCAGGTGATCAACGAGACGAGCGCGATCTTCAAGCTTAAGGAAGAAATCAAGCAGACGGAACCAGATACGGAGGAGTTCCGGTCAAAAATCAATGAACTGGCTTGGAAGTACACCTCTTCGCTGAAGAGTTTTGACATGGCAAACTTATCCCAGCTTATCGTCCGCCGTGCTGCAATCGTCGAAGTTCTTGATCTCGCGTGCGGGAAGAAACTTGCTATGCAGGCTGTTGCTGAAGGGGTACGCCGCAAGGATGAGCGCATCATCCACAGCGTCTTTTTCCCGATGCGAAAAGATAGTACGGACGTCATTGACCATGACATGTGGCTTTTGAGCGAAGAATATCACTACTATGACTACATCGCCTCGGATGTGCCACTAGCCAACATCGCTTGGAACAATGGCGATAAGGTATTCGAAAGCGATATTGACGTCGAGTTTCAAAAACTGCTTTCCAAGCGGTTGGACGATAACGAGGCAAAGCGTCCGGATATTGCCCTCTTCAATAAGGAAGGCTCAGCAGTCATCGTCGAATTTAAGGCACCGGGAGTCCCAACAGACGAGCACATTGGTGACCTTTCCGAATACGCCCATCTTCTCGCGGCAAAGTCAGGTGGAAAGCTTCGAAAATTCTACGGCTACCTGATAGGCGACACAGTTAATCCGTTGCGCTTGAACGGTTGGACTCCATTTTCAGAGGGACAGGGCTGGTTTCAGTCTAACCCGTTGGTTGATCCATTGACTCGACAACCGCTTGGGGAAACCTATTTCGAGATTCTGCATTTTGATGATGTGATTCAGCGCGCAAAAAAGCGAATCAGCATCTATCAGAACAAGATTAAGCTGGACCTTAAATGAAATTCGTTGTCAAGTTCAGCTCAGGCAACTCCCCGACGATCACTTCCTATCCGCATGCTGTGCTCGTCCAGAATAACTGGGATGACTATGGTTACAAGTCCTCATTCCACGTTACGCTGCATGTGTCGGCCGATGAAATCTATGACCTCGGTAACATAAAGATCATTGAGGCAGGTCGAACCAGCGGCTATACCGAGATGCCCAAGCGCCCCTTTAATGCATTACCCGCCGGCCACGCCTCCCTAGCTGCAGACCTCGAATACTATGAAACGCTCTACAAACTCGGGCGCGACGTCTTCGAACCCTTTTTCAAAGGGCTTCGAGATGTTGCGTTCGACGATGAGATTAAGGCTAGTGTCGAAGACAGTGAGGCTTATCGGGTTTCTCTTATGCGCTTTGGCGGGGCAGAGAGGACAATAAGTGACGCCACACGGTTACTACGTGCAACTACTCCGCTGGCGAAACGGCGAAACGCAGGGTTTACGGTCAAATTTAAGACACAAGTGGCACGACACTCGAATGCTTTCACCGTCGGCTTCGATTTTCGTCGACGCGCCGGGTTACCCAACCGTATTAATGCTCTGATCGGTTACAACGGTACAGGCAAGACTCGGCTGCTCTCTAACCTTGCGATTGTGGCAAGCGGATATGGCTACGGAAACAAAGAGGACGTGCTGAACAAAGTGGCAGGCCGATTCGTTGGCACTAAGCCGCCATTCAAGAGCGTTATTGTCGTCTCCTATAGCGCTTTCGATACCTTTGTCATTCCAGGGCGTACCGAGGAAGAGAAGGAGAGGCTCCAAGAGCAAGGGGAAATCTTTGGATACGTCTATTGTGGTCTTCGCGAGCGATCAGTCGACGTGTCGCCCAATGACGAGCAAACTTATCGACTGCTTACCACTGCGGAGATCGAGGCAGATTTTCTATCGGCACTGGCGCGTGTTAGCAGAGCCGACCGCTTAGAAAACCTGCTGGAGTTCTTAAAACCGCTTCTGCGCGACCCATCGTTTCAGCGGATTGGATTGACGCAGCTCTACGCAAATCGCGACTGTGAAGATCTCGGCGAGCTTTTCCGTGGATTGAGTAGCGGTCACAAGGTAGTGCTCAAGATAGTTACGGAACTAACTGCGCATATCTCGGGATCGGAGCCGACGCTGGTCCTCATCGATGAGCCTGAAACCCACCTGCATCCGCCTTTGCTAGCCGCGTTTCTAAAAAGCGTACGGGCATGTCTTGAAGCCTTTGACGGTTATGCGGTCATTGCCACTCATTCGCCGGTAGTTTTGCAGGAGACACCGGCGAAATATGTTCAGATGCTGCGTAGAACAGCTGACCATAACCGTGTTGTAGCTCTGAGCATGGAGACGTTCGCAGAAAGTATTGGCGTTATCACGCAAGAGGTTTTCAATCTCGGTGATGGCTCTACTGATTGGCACGAGACTTTGAACACATTGGCACGCCGAAAAACGCTTGAGGAAATCGAGGAGGCGTTCGGTCGTCGGCTAGGCTTTGCGGCGCGCTCGTACATTCTCAGCATCCGTGATGAGATAGCGGAGTAGCGAATGCGATCGATCCCTCTCCTTGATGTAGACGCGACGGATGTGTTCGATGAAATCACAGCTGCCAAGCAACAACCGCGCCGTAGTCGGATTCAAGGGGTTCGAGCGGAAATCCTAGCTGCCTATCAAAGCTACGAGGATACGGCACCGGAGGTTGGCGAGCTCAGTGAAGTGCCGCTAACGGAGGCGCAGAAAGACGCAATGCGACACGCGTATTCTGTCGAGACCGCGCCTATGACTAAGCTTCGTGGCGATCTCCTGAACAGGAGTAGTGTCGCGAGATGCCCGTTCTGTGGCATAAGTGAATCGTCGACGCTAGATCATTATCTGCCGAAAGAACATTACCCCGAATTTTCAATATTTCCAAAGAACCTTGTGCCAAGCTGCGCAGTGTGCAATACGCGGAAACGGGACCGTATTCTGGATGTTGGAACTAATGTGCGGATGTTCTTGCACCCGTGTTATGACCCGATCCCAGACACAGAATTTCTGAATGTACGTGTGCGCATGGAGGAGAATGCGCTGATTCTTTCCTACCGTCTGAATCGGCCAGCTGGTATGACGCTTCAGACGTTTCAGCAACTGAGTTCGCACTTCAACGAACTCAACCTCGCCGATCGTTACAGAAAGATGGGCCTGGAGCATTTGGGAGGGCAATATCCCGCGCTTCGCCGTGCTTATGGTCCGAGCGAAGATGCCAATCGAGTTGCTGATAAGTTAATTGAAGGAGCGGGGGACCTCGAGGAAGTGTTCGGTCCGAATTTCTGGCTCGCGAAGCTTTATAGAGCGCTGGCCTACAACAACGATTTCTGCGATGGCGGCTTCGAGGTTGTTCAGGTTCAACACCCGACCCCTTGATCGCGACCTTTCAAGAGCCATGGCTATCTACGAAGTGGACAACATAAGGACTTGCATGTGGCCAGTTGCCGACCTTAGAGACCGCGAACTGACCGGCAGCTATCGCTGCAAATCTGTCAGACGAGTCCTAATGTCAAATAGAGGGGGTAAAAATAATCCAGATCCGCTTTATTTTAATTTTCGCATGTGATATCGATAACTCGAACTGCTATGTGTTTCTATGTCGCCAAATGAAAGCGAGCTTCAATCGAGGTGCATGCATTGAGTTAAAAATAATGATTGCTTACATATGATTTATCAAGCTGGACACATATTTCTTGTTGCCCGCCGTACTTATGAAAGATCTATTGTGGATTCTTCAGAAGCGATGCCCTCAATAATTTTGTCAACAGTCGCATTAGAGTGCTTTGTTAATGAGACCATAGAGCGTCTGTCTAAGCAATATTTTAGGGAGGCTGACCCACGTCTTGACTTGGCCTCGAATTGGCTTGAATTCATTGAGCTAAAAAAAGGTAGTACGTTGGAAAAGCTAGAGGCTTTTCATTTGGTTTTTCGAAATAAACCGACAGATCGCGGATGTCAACCCTATCAAGATATTTCTTTCTTATATCAACTTAGAAATGAACTTGTTCATAAGAAGCCAGAGCCATTTGG
Organism: uncultured Arenimonas sp.; assembly: GCA_964584915.1. GTDB lineage: Bacteria > Pseudomonadota > Gammaproteobacteria > Xanthomonadales > Xanthomonadaceae > Arenimonas. The sequence goes on from CAZPCE010000027.1 coordinate 12,280, forward strand.
AGACTGGGATCCGAATAATAAAGAAAAAATTTATGAGCCACATAAATTTGTACGCACACTTGTGCATAGAGGAATAGTAACTAAGCCACCACCAAATTTACCTCCAATATGGAGTCAATTTATTCTTCACGACAGAACTGCTAAATGGGCTTTCAATACGGCAGTATTAGGCGTTCAGTTTGTAGTTTCGCTATTGCCAGAAGGTGTTTTTTCTAAAATAACATCGCAAATGGCAGATCAAATTAATCCAATTGCATAAACCGACGTTCGTGGACAATTTGAAGATATCCCACTGGTCGCTGTGGTGCTGTTGCCGCAGTTCTAGCTTTGACCGTCTGCAGCTCGCTGCGCGATTGCAGTCATACTGAGTGAGCAACCCAACGGAGAAAAAAATGGCGGTGACGAACGAACTGGCTTTCCCGACAACCGAAGACCAGTTCGAGGAAATGTGCTTCCATCTATATCGCAAAGAGTGGAATGACCCTGGGTGTACTCGGTTGGGCGGCGTGGGGCAAGGTCAGTTCGGCCTCGACATCATCGGCACTAACGGCGCTCAGCAGATTGGCGTTCAGTGCAAGCACTACGTCAAGAAGCCGTTTACTCTGGTGACCGTGGAGGCTGACGTTGAGAAGGCCGACAAAGCCGGCATTGTCGTGGACCATGTTATTTTCGCAACCACGGCTGCGAATAAATCCGAGCTTGTGCTTAAGGTTCGGGGTTTGAGCAATGATCGGAAGAAGGCTGGCAAGTTTACAGTCTCTGTCGCCTTCTGGCAAGAACTCTCTGGGATGCTCCGCCTGAACAAGGAGGTGGCGCGCGAATACGTTCCAGGATTTCCTGGAGGGACTTTGCTGCAGGTTAAAGAAACGACTGAGACTACGCTGGCAATTGTCAAGAGCAGCAGCGAACGCGACTTGGAGTTCCAGGCCGACGTTCGGAGTCAATTGACAGGCATCACCGAGCACGTGTCTTGTACTGCGGCGGCCTCAAGCCTTCCACAATCGCAAGGCACTGAAGCCGAGCCACTGATTGCTAAAAATCTCGACCTTGTTCGCGGAAAGTTGCTGGAGGGGCGTCCGAAAGAAGCGATTGAACTCTTGGAGTCTCTGGGAAACCCAGACCGCTTTCGCGACACATATTCGCAGTTCCGTTGGCATACGAACCGCGCTGCCGCGTACCTGCTTGAAGGCAAGAAGGCTGACGCCGCACGTGAGTATCTGGCCGCGGCCGCGATAGACCCAAAGCTGGAGAAAGCATGGAGCAATCGAGCCCATGCCCACCTGCTGCTGGACGACGTAGCGGCGTCGTTGGAGGCCAGTCGCGAAGGGTTGCAAGCCTATTCAGAAAGTGCGCCGCTGTGGGCGCTGCACGTCGGCGCAAAGCAGCTTGCAGGTGACGCTGAGCCTGACCGGGATGTACCCAAACACATTCTGGAAACGTCCGACGTTAGATTCGCGCTCTCGCATGTTCGATACAAGCAGGGGCGGCTAGAAGAGTCGCTGGACCTCATATGCCTGTGCGCCGAAGGCGATGCGCCATCGCTGGAGGTTCGACGTAGCTACTTGGCGGCTGCGCTCACGTGGGCGACGGTAGACCCGGTTGCGGCGCATCACGACCAGTTGCTGCCGAAGCAGCGAAAAGCGCTCGCAGATGCGCTGCGATTGTTGGAACCGCTGGAAGCAACGCTTGCCTCTCTTCAAGTCGACAGCGTTTCCGAGGAGTTTGTCAACAACGTTTCCGTCGCCCTGCTGCTGACCAGAAACTGTGGCCGCGCGCGAGCCATCGCTGCTACCGCACTAGCGCGGCACCCGACTTTGGAGGGCCTTCTGCGCATTCGGGTGAACGAACTCGCCGATAAGGAGGACTTCGCCGAGCTGCACAAACTGACTGACGGGCGATACAACGACTTGCCGACGTCTACTCTTGCGGTCCTTGCCGAGGTGTCAGCGAGCAAAGGTGACTTAGGCTGGCATCAGTCTGTCATGGCGGTCCTGGGGAAACGCGAGCGCAGCGAGCATCAAGCCGCAGAGCTTCGGGCTTTGACCATCCACGCGTACTGGGAGGCTGGAGAGAGGGTTAAGGCAATCCAGCTTGCGAATGATTTTCTAGTGGAGCAGCCCAGCCACATCCTGACGAATGTGCTGTTGTCGCGGATGCTGCTTCAGCAGGGCGAGGTGCTCCCTGCGGCCAAGCAAGCAGCTTTGGCCGTGGATGGGCTTAAGCCCGACAGCACCACGGGTGATGTCCTGCAAGTAGCCGACCTTCTGTATGAGCGCAAACTTTACCCAGAAGCATCCGTGCTGTACGAGCGCATTGTGACGTCGCCGGGTGCCAACGGACTCACTCAGCGGCACCTAGCATGTTTGATTGAAAGCGGCCAGCGGCGCAAGGCCAGCGAAATCCTAGAAGCGTTGCCTGCTGACGTCAGGGGTATGCCGCCATTTCGCCGCATCGAATCAAACCTGGCTCGCCAGATGGGTGACTGGCCGCGGATGCGGGATGTTCTTAAGCAAGAGCTTGACAGGGTACCGACTGACTCTGGAGTAGCACTTGGTTACATCGGTGCGCTGCATCGCATCCCTAGCGAGAAAGATGCCCTCAAGGCGTATCTGACCAGCGACCCCGTCTATGACGGTAGGCTGCCGTTGAACGAGGTGGAAGTCGCCAAGTACCAGCGCGAGTACGGCTTTCCCGAGCTCGCGCTAAAGCGGCTGTACCGGCTATTCCGCTCACATCCGAATGACTCCGCGCTTGGTGGCTATTTCTTGGCGCCGGTGCTGATTGGCAAGTTGATGCCTGAGCTCGCACAGGCGCCTGTGGTCGCGGCTGCAGGCGTTGTGGTTCATCTTCGTGCAGGTGTCGAAGCCCGTGACATCGCGATTGACTTCGATGCGGCAGTTGACAGTGCCAGCTGGCCAGAACTTGTGACGGCTGACTCTGACACGGCGCGTAACCTGATGGGAAAGGTCATCGGTGACAAGGTAACTCTCGCCAGAGGCATTGGCGATGTCGAGTACGATGTTGTTGGTTTATCGCCGCTGTATGCGTTCGCTGCCGGAAAGGTCCACAAGCTCCTTGCCGAGACCGCAAATCCAGGCGGTCCCCTGTGGAGTGTCAACCTCGAGAGGGCAGACGGCACAATCGACATCGAGCCGCTGCTTGAGATTGCACGACAAAAGTCAGCCGGGATTGCCGATGCGCTCAAGAACTACTTACAGCTTCGCTTTCCCTTGGCGACCTTGGCAAGGCTTGTTGGCACCGAGCCTCTAACGTTGATGCGGGAGTGGCCGGGCTCGAAAGCTTCCCTTTTTATCAGTATCGGCACTCAGGAAGAACGCGAGCAGGCGCTGACCCTGTTGGCTTCCGGCGGCAGGCGCTTCGTTATCGATCTGCCTACTTTGGGTGAGCTCGTTGGAACTGGTGTGTTCCGAGCTGTCGCCCCGCTTCTTGGGCGGCCCCTGGTGCCCCAGACTGCAAGAGAAGAGCTCACAAACATCATCCAATTCCAGGAGACGGCGCCCTCGAAGATGTCGTTGCGGGAGGATGACGGTCAGTACATCCGTGAGGAAAAATCGCAGGAGCAACTCGAACGCAGATTAGCCTTTCTGCGCGAAATGTTGGCCTGCATGGACGACCTGTGTGAGGTGACGCCAGTGCTTGGTCCGCAGACCATCACAGACAGTCACAGGACGCTAGAAGAGCTGCTCGATAACGCAACTCTTGATGCTGTCTACCTTGCTCTAGAGCGCGATGCCGTTCTTCTCAGTGACGATGGCGGGCTGCGACTGGCAACGCCGGCGGTGGGGCTTGTCAACTCGATGGCTGTGCAGCCACTGCTCATGTTTGCAAGGGACCGCGGCGCTCTTGCCCATTCAGACTATGTGGACGTGGTGATGGGGAAGCTCGCCCGGAATCACGACTTCATCAGCGTCCGTACTGAGGACCTTGTGGCTGTAGCGCAGCGAGACACCACCAAGGTGGCTGCGGGCGTGGTGACCGCATTCGACACGTTCCGAAGTCGAACTCTGGATCTTGGTTCGGGTGTACAAGTTTGTGGGGAGTTTCTTGCAATCATGGTGCCGTTGTGCCTGCCGACTGTTTCGGCGCAGTACTTTAAGCTAGCTTTGGCTGCACTGCAGCATGAGCGGCCGATACATGCTGAGGCCGTTCACCACGCATTGGCGGATGCGATAGAACATGGGATGGAAGGCATTCCCAAGAAGAAGGCTCATCCCGTTCGGCATGCAATGGGCCTGCTCCTGAAGCCTCCGGAGCAGCAGCGCATCAGGATGACCCCGGTGGCGCGTGCCGTGAAAGAGCTGATCATTCGAATCGAGCGGTTTGGTTAGAGCAAGAGTTAAGAAAAATATTGTAGCTTTGCAGGTCAGGACTAGAGGAGAGCCTTCCAGTCACCACTGACGAGCGGTCTGGGGCTGTTCAGCAATTTTGGCGACTAGTGGCAAAAGGCACTTTCGTTGCTGTGCGGACATCCATGGAACAACAGTAACAGGCTGGTTGCAGAAGGCGACTAACGCCCCCCTATGTTCATCGTGCCGACGTCTTAATGAAGGAATTGCATAACCCAATGGTCTATCAAAGTGTTAGTCTGCTCAGCAAAAATAGGGCGCATCAACGCACCAATAATTCATGCAGTCAAGGGAGCATATGACCACTAGCAACCGCGTCAAGGGACGGATCGGCGTCAACACCGTCGCGACGATCGTCGAGAACCTCTGGGAGAGTGGCTGGCAGGAGTACGGTGCTTCCAATGACGACGCCATTGACGGCGTTATCCTCATGCGCAAGGGCACGGCAAAGCCTACGGATACGGGCGGTATCGTGTTTGTGCAGGTGAAGTGCGGCGGCGACGGCTATCGTCAGGATCAGAAGCAACACCCCAACCACGTCGGCGTTGCATTGGGGCTGGCATACATCACGAAGCACCGCAGCCGATGGCAACGGGTGCCGGGTCCCGCTGTCCTAGTCTTCGTTGACGACACCAAGGACAAGCTGGCGCCGCCGGCGTGGTGGGTGGATCTTAGAGATCCCGCGTCCTACTCGAAGACTAACGCAGGAATGATCCTGATTCCGAAGTCGCAGCGTTTCTCGCATCACTCGAAGGGCGACTTCCACCGGCTGTGTGGCGCACGCACGCACGACAGGCTTCTGGAGACGTTCGCGCTCGAGCGAAGCGACACGCTGCTTCCAGTCCTTGGAAAGGCTGAGTCGCTGCGCAACGACGCATGGAACTACTACAAAGCATGGCGCGACGACTCGACGGCGAGGCAAAACCCCTTGCTGGGAGAAATCCTGGTCAACCGGGTGGGCTGGAAGCACATCACGCGCCGCGGCCGGCTGCCTGAACGGATCGTACAGTCTTGGATGCTTCTCGGAGCGGCCAAGAAACTAGTCACCAGCTCCGGGGAGGTCTTCAACCTGGGACACGCGAAGATCACGAAGTTTGCGGACGGCAACTCGGTGACAGAGGACTATCTTGGCCTGCGGGGGATCATTAGCTTCCCTTACCGCCACCAATCGGTGGTGCAGGTTGTATTGAAACGAAGCAGGCTGCTCTCGCCGAGCGACGCAAGCCGGGAGCGGGAGAAAATCTGGTTTTACTCGGTCTACGAGCTGCGCCGAGGAACGCTCCAGGGAGTGTGAGGTGCGCGACCGCCTACCACGGCCGGAATAGAACTTGAGCGAAAACTCGGTTAAGAAGTCCGATACGCCATTACTCTTCAATAGCAATGGGGCTAGTCGCGCAATGCTATTTTAGCGAGGCGAGGCTGGGACCAAGACCCAGATTATTCTCAAACGAAAGTTTGGTGGCGGACCTGTGCCGCAGCTCGCACACTGCTCTTGGGTGGAAAGCGGGGACTGATCTCCACCAATCCTCGCGATCAAGGCAAATGATGCCCAAAAGCCGTCAGATGCGCGCGCGACTTGTTCTGTTCGCACGGATCGGGTCTAATGTTGTACAAATTAATTAAATCAGGTGCTTGGCCTGCAACAGGAGAAGCTCATTGATGAATGTTCGGCCACGTTATTCTCCGTTTTTGCGGCCATATCACATTTGAACTTATGAAACGAGTCGCGATATTTCTGCGCAAGACTGGATCGGTCAACAAGTTCCGAGCTGCTATTCTTGGTGCGCTTAGAACAGACCTCATAGACAACGCGCTTTTGTGCAGTGGCTTTTTTCAGGACGACGGAAAGTATTCCGCTGGATCGGACTTCGATTTAATTTCGCATCGAAAGTGCAATCCATTGAAGCTCACGACACTTGGGCTTTACTCATATAGCTGGAAGGCGCAGTACGCGACCTTCTTCGCACAGCTACAAGCCCAGAATAAATGCAAGTGCTTTTCAGCAGTTCAGAAGCGCATTCCGAGTATGGGGTGGCATGCAAAAGTGTTCTTAGCCAAACAAGGAAACAAGCCGCTTATTGGAATTATTGGGAGTAGCAACATAACAAGGCGCGCTTTTGGCCTTGATAAAGACTTCAACTATGAGTGTGATGTTGTTTTTTGGGATGAGTCCGTAACAGAAGTTGATCAAACCATCTCTGCTGCAATCGGAGACCCCGGCGATGTATCTGATGTCATCGTTACCAATTACGACGATAGACATAGCGCGAACCGACAACCATTACAGACAAGGCTTTCATTGTTAGAAACCGAGATACTAGCCAAGGCTATCGATTTTTAATATGTTCTAACATTGCGCGCAACCTCTCTTCCTTCGGGCGTTGTACGTTGTGCCACAAATCAGCGCCCCGTTTTCGAAGGTAGCGTTGCGGTCGCCAAGCCCTTGATTTACAACAAAAGGCTATTTCATTTTGTCGAGGTTCTAAAGTCTTTCCTCAGAAGGGGCCAAATACAGCTTCTTCATCAGCCGCCAATATTCCTCGTAAATGGAAAATCCTTGATGGCGCATCGTTGCAAAACTCTTTCGAGGACACGGTTGTGGATCGTGGTTCAAATCCAGATTTATTTTGCGCACAATATCGGTGCAATCATATCGTTAAGTTCTTAGCGCGTATTCCCGCTCATTTACTTTTAATTACTAAGTAGTCGAAATAGGATGTTCGTGAATAGTCAACCATCCACCACCA
>CAZPCE010000028.1:0-12857 GCA_964584915.1 uncultured Arenimonas sp.
GCAGCCACGACAGCGCCCGCGCCAAATACCAAAATCGGGACGTAAAGTGGGAGTGCCAGCAGAGCCAGTAGCATACCAGAGTGGCGTATTCCTACCGTCAATGCGGCAATCACTGCGCCGACCAAGCTGATCAGTGGCGTGCCGACAAGCAGCGAAATCATTAGTGGTGCCAACAAGTCCGATGGCAGAAATAACATCTGGGCAAACAGAGGCGTCAATACCACCAGCGGCATCACCGCGCTTAACCAGTGCACCAGAACGCGTGCCCCGATCAGCAAGGCAAGTGGTGCAGGCGACATCAGCATTTGTTCCAGGCTGCCATCTTCGAAATCACTTCGATAAATGGCATCGAGCGACAGCAAGCTCGACAATAGAATGGCGACCCAGATAATTCCCGGCGCCAGTTCCGCCAGTTTTTTCGGTTCGGCGCTGGTGGCCAGCGTGAACAGCGTGATCACCATGATCGCGAATAAAATCGGTTGCGCCATATCACCGCGGCGCCGAAGCGACAATCTCAGGTCGCGGCGACACTGGGCCGAAAATAACGAGAATGCGCCCTGGCTTGATGTCATTGATCGCCCCTGACATTTGTCAGAACCAGTGTTTGGCAGGGAACGGCAGGTGCAGCATAGGCGCCATGGGTTGTTAATAGAACGGCACCGCCACGTTCGGTTTGCTCCCGAATAAGCTGGTTCACCAGTTCAATTCCCTGTAAATCAAGATTGGCATAAGGCTCATCCAGCAACCAGCATGGGCTGTGCGATAGCAACAAGCGAGCAAGTCCCAGTCGTTTGTTCTGTCCTGCCGATAGTTGCTTTGCCGGGGTGTCCTCATAGCCGGAAAGCCCCACCTTGGTTAGCGCAGGTTCGATCAATTCCGCTTGACCATGATCGAAGATTGCCTGCAGGTATTCCAGATTCTCGATGCAGCTGAGTTCGGGTTTGTGTCCGGGCTTGTGTGCCAGATAGGCGCAGGCATGGGATAAGTCTGAATAAGTCTGGTCAGGTTTGCTGACTGTGATTTCACCCGACTGCGCTTTTAACAGTCCGCTGAGGACCCGCAGAAGCGTGGTTTTGCCGGAACCGTTATCGCCGGTGACCAGCAGGGCATTGCCGCCGCAAAGACTGAAGGTGATCGGGCCGAAGATTTTCTCTTCATTCCTGAAATAGCTCAGTTGCTTGACTTCAAGAACGATGGAATTGGCCGAAAAATCATTCATTTATGTGTAAATATTAACTTTATATGAGGGTGGCAGTCCACGAGTTGCATTTCACTGCGTTCAATACCTGCTGGTATGCCTGCTTATTGAACATCGAAAAATCGTTTCTGTGATATCAATCACGTTTTTACACTCATCACGTATCTAAATTGTGGGAACTTCTTGTTTACAGTAATTAATTGTAGAATCGGGAGCTAACTCACATTTTACCAGCCACAGGACAGCAAACATGCGTGCGTCTCCCTTAGTTCTAGCAATTGCAATCGGATTGGGTTTGAGCCTTCCCGCGAATGACGCGGCGAACGCGGCCTCAAGTGTAGAAGCCGTAAAAAGCTCCGGCATCAAAACCTATATCGTGACTTTTGAAGAAGCGCCTCTCGCCAGTTTCCGTGGCTCCGACGGCAAGAAAAGCGGTATGCCGAAGATGTCGGCGACCAGCCCCAGCGTCACCGGGGAGTCGAAATTCAATATCAATTCTCCTGCTTCCCAGAACTACCGGAAATATCTGGCCAAGGAACGCAAGACGCGTCTTGAATTGGCTTCGAGCAAACTCGGGCGCACGCTGACGCCTACCTTTGTCTACGATGTCGTTACCCATGGTTTCGCGGCAGAAATGACGGATGCGGAAGCTGCGCAACTCCGTACCATCCCGGGTATCAAGCGGGTCCAGCAGGAAGTGGTTCGCCGTTTGATGACCGATCGCGGCCCCACATGGATCAAGGCTAACCAGGTATGGGCCGGCGGTGGCACGCCAAGCCTCACCGCTACCAAGGGCGGTGGCGTGATTGTCGGCGTGATTGATACCGGTATTAACCGTCTGCATCCTTCTTTCTTGAACACTGGCGTTGCGGGTCTTACGTACCCTGCGAATTTCACCATCACCAATCCCAAAGGTAGTGGTGTTTATGTTGGTCGCTGCGCCGTTTCCGGACAGCAAACCAAATGTAATAACAAACTGATCGGTCTCTGGGATTATGTTGCAGGTGTAGCGGGTAACACCGGTGATGCAACCGACACGGATGGCCACGGCACCCATACGGCGAGCACGGTTGCCGGCAACGCTATCAAGATCACAATTCCCGGCGGCGGCACTCCTTACATCCCCACGATTTCCGGCGTAGCGCCGGAGGCCAACATCATTGCCTATAAAGCATGCGATGCTACGGGATGCCCTTCCTCCAAAACCATTGCTTCCATCAACCAGGCTGTGATCGACGGAGTCAGTGTTATCAGTTATTCAATCGGTGGCGGTCCAACCGATCCGTATGCAGCATTTACGACCCCTGCGATCGATGACGATGCAGAAGCTTTTCTTGCAGCTCGCGCTGCTGGTGTTGTTTCTTCGGTAGCGGCCGGTAATGACGGCCCAAGTCCCGGCACGTTGAGCAATCCTTCCAACTCGCCATGGGTGGTATCGGTAGCCGCTACGTCGCATGATCGCGCTCTGGTCCGGCCTCTGGTCCTGACGGGCGGTAATACGCCGCTACCCGGCGGTGGCACGCTCTTTGGTTCGGGCAGCACCAGTGGAACACTGAGTCCAACATTGTTGAGCAAAGATGCGGCTTTCCCATTATGTGCAACCGGTACCGATACCGATGACACCGCGACGGGCGTAAGCAAACCAGGTACCTGGACTGCCGGTACCTTTTTCGCCAATCGCATGGTCGCTTGTGAACGCGGTTATTACGCCCGTGTTGCCAAGGCCAAGAATGTGCAGCTTGCCGGTGGCGTCGGCATGGTGCTTTACAACCAACAAGCTGAAGGCGACAGCCTGGTTTCCGGTTCTTACGTTATTCCTACGGTTCATTTGACCTATGCCGATGGGCAGGCTTTTCTTGCTTGGTTGAACTCGGGTACCGGTCATACTGGACAAATCCAGGAAGCCAATTGGAGCAGCCAAGCCATTTACGGTGACAAGCTGGCTTCCTTCAGTGGTCGCGGTCCGGTGATTCCAACCGGTGTTATCAAACCTGATATCGCAGCTCCTGGTGTGGATATTTATGCCGCCGGTCTGGGTTCGGGCACGGCTTGCAGAACCGATAGTCAAACGACAGCCGATTGCGCTGCATCGTTAAGCGGTACTTCCATGGCAACGCCGCATGTTGGCGGTGCGATGGCATTGGTCAAGGCCGTGAATCCTTCGTGGGGTCCGAGCCAGATCATTTCGGCTCTCGTGTTGACTGCCCGTTCATCGGTTACGGTCAATGGCGTTGCCGGAACACCCCATGAAATTGGTGGCGGACAAACGGATGTATCCAAAGCGGTTCGTGCCGGTTTGTATCTGCCTGTAACGGATGCCCAATTCAAGGCGACCAACGCCACAACGGCAAGCAACCTCAATCTTCCTACGCTCGGCAATAGCAGCTGTTTCGAGTCCTGCGTGCTGTCGCGTAATTTCACCGATATGGTCGGAGGCGGCAGCTACACGGTGGTAAGCAGCTTGCCTGCAGGGGTCACCATGACGCCAAGTGCCTCTAACCTGACTTTCACCAATGCACAGAATCAAGCCGTCAACTTTAGTTTCAATTTAACCGGCGCACCCAGCCTTTTGGGCAAGTGGGTCTATGGCTCGGTCACCCTGCAAAACAACACTCCTGCAAATGGTCGTCCCGATCTGAAATTGCCGGTCGCGATATTCTCCAGCCCTGGTGCGGCGCCAACCGGTATTACGCAAAGCGTAACAACGGAACGCGGCTCCTTCGATTTCTCCTTCTCGGGTTTGGCAGCACTTCCTAATGCGCGCTTCGTGGCGGCAGATCTGGTAACGCCAAAAGTCAGTACGCCGGCTTTGCAGCAGGATCCAACCACCACGGGCACCAACCCCGTGTACGACGCCTTTACTACCGGTATCCACAAAGACACGTTCATCATCCCCGCGAGCCCTGTCGGTGGTCCTGTCACGTACAAGGTGCGTGTAAAAACATCATCGGCGGCATCGCAAGACGTCGATTTGTACGTCGGTATCGATGACGACAACAATGGTCTGCCGGCTGAAGCAGAACAGCTGTGTCAATCGGCTGGCAACGATGCAAATGAAATCTGCGAATTCAATGTGACAACCGGCGGCTCGGCCGTTACTTACTGGATACTGGCGCAGAACTACAAGAGTGCAACGGCAGGCAGCACGGACGTCGTAAGGGTCGAGTCATTCCAGGCTCCGATTCAAGCCGGCACCAACGGAACGCTCGTTGCTACCGGTCCGGGTAAAACGACAAGCGGCGTTAGCTTCAAATCGCGCATTTCCTGGGACGACCCAAGTTTCGTTGCCGGTCAAACGCGTATCGGTTACCTGCTTGTGCAAGCCTCGCCGGGTAGCAACGCGATTGAAATCCCTGTTGAACTGACAAGGACTGGCACAAGTTATGAGCCTTTCGCCTTGACCAACAATGTCGCAAGAAATGTGACCCTGACGGCTAACGCTGCTCACGACAAGTTGTATTTCATCGTGCCGCCGCATGCGACATCGGTTACTTTCACCACCACCAGTGCAAGCAATGTTGATTTGTACGTTGCCAAATCCTCGGTGGCGGATGATCCGAATGTTTCGACCATCCCTGCCGCGCCGGCCAGAAATCTGGCACAGGGTTCGGCGATTACCGTCAGCGGTAATGAAACTGTTACCCTCAGCGGAGCATCGTTGACACCGGGTCGTTGGTACGTGACCCCCGTGAATACAACGGCAGGTACCGTGGCCGCGACAGTGACCGCGAACATCACCGCACAGGGCGCACCTCCTGCATTCCTGTCGGGCCAGTATGTGAACGTTAATCGCGATGGTCATGGCATGTTTATCGACTTTGCCGGCCCGATTGGAAATCCTGATCAATGGGTGACCGTCTGGTACAGCTACCTGGAAGACGGAACGCCTACCTGGTACTACACACAAGCCGCGGTTCCGTCTGCCAATGGCGTATGGCGTGCCAATCTGTTGCGGGTTGTCTGGAACGGCAATGCTACTTCCGCCACGAAGGTGGGTGATTTGATCATTACCGAAACCGGAGCATCGACGATTACCGTTGCCTACAACGTCGACGGCAAGAGTGGTTCGGAGAACATGGCTCGAGTCGGCGGTGGCAGTTGCCCAAGCTTCAATGCGCAAACTCTGGATGTCAGTGGCCATTGGTATTCCCCTGACAAATCCGGTTTCGGTTACAGCTTCATCGCAACCGGTGGCGGCAGTCCGCAAGAAGTAATGATTCCGTACATCTACGACGGTCTCGGTTTCCCGCGCTGGATCTACGGCCAGAAAGCATTCAATTCCGGCGTTGATACTTTCAACTTCCAATGGTTTAGCGGCTTTGCTCCTACGGCACCGAAGGTTTCCCTGACGGGCACGGCAGCCGGTTCCGGTACACGCACGCTTGCGACTAACAACCTCAGCAATATGTCAGTCAACAGCACGTTCACAGGTCTGTTAAGCGGCACATGGACGGAAAATCGTGCGGTAGCACAGCTGTCGCAGCGTAAAAATTGCCAATAATCGGCATCGCCCGATAGATTCAAGTAACGGGGCCTTCAGGGCCCCGTTTTTTGTACAAGTAAAAATGATTGCAATGCATAATTCACCCATACAACTATCAAGCAATGGTCATATGAATCCGGCAACTAAATTACCGAAAGTCGAAACCACCATTTTTACAGTGATGTCGCAATTGGCACTGGAACACAAGGCTGTCAATCTGGGGCAGGGGTTCCCGGATTTTGATGTGCCGACACGTCTTGTAAATGAATTGGCGAAAGCCATGCAGCAAGGTAAAAACCAGTACGCGCCCATGCACGGTGTTGCTGCACTGAGGCAGACCATCGCCGACAAGACGTTGCGTTGTTATGGCAAGCAGGTAAATGCGGATTCGGAAATCACGGTGACCAGTGGCGCCAGCGAAGCGATTTTCGATGCCGTGCATGCGGTGGTGCGGGCCGGCGATGAAGTGATCGTGCTCGATCCCTGTTACGACTGCTACGAGCCTGCCATTGATCTGGCCGGTGCGAAAGCAGTGCATGTGGCACTGGAGCCGGCGACTTTCATGGTGGACTGGAACAAGGTGAAGGCGGCCGTAACACCGCGCACGCGCATGATCTTCATCAATACCCCGCACAATCCGTCGGGAGCGATGTTGGCGTCGGAAGATATGCACGCCTTGTCGGAAATCGTGAAAGGCACCGATATCCTCATTTTGTCCGACGAAGTATACGAACATATTATTTTCGACGGCCGCCGACATGAAAGCGTTTTGCGTTATCCGGAATTGGCGGAACGCAGTTTTGTCATTTCCAGTTTTGGTAAAACCTATCACTGCACCGGCTGGAAAATCGGTTATTGCATTGCGCCGCCTGCGTTGACCAAGGAGTTCCGCAAGGTGCATCAATACAACACTTTCTGTACCTTTGCGCCGGCGCAATGGGCGTTTGCCGAAATGATCCAGCAAGAGCCGGAACACTACGAACAATTGGGCGAGTTCTATCAGGCGAAGCGTGATGGCTTCAAAACCCAATTGTTGAGTACGCGGTTTCAACCGCTTGCCGTTCCCGGCGGTTATTTCCAGTTGGTGGATTATTCCGAAATCAGCGACATGCCCGATCTTGAGTTTTGCCGGTGGCTGACGATCGAAAAAGGCGTGACGGCGATTCCGCTGTCGCCCTTCTACGAAAAGCCGCCCGAGGGTCAGCGCCTGGTGCGTTTATGTTTTGCAAAAAATTCCGATACGCTCGATGCCGCGATTGAACGCCTGGTGAAAGTGTAATGGAAGACTTTCTGCATTTAAGTCTGGTGCAAGGTAATACCCGTTGGCATGATCCACAGGCAAACAGGGATTACTACGGCAAATTGCTGAAACAGGAAAAATACCAAGCCGATATTTTCGTGCTGCCGGAAACATTCACTTCCGGGTTCAGCAACGAAGCCATTGCCGATGCCGAAACCATGGAAGGCCCGACGCTTGTCTGGATGCTGGAAATGGCAGGGCAAAAAAATGCGGTAGTGACCGGCAGTGTGCAGATACGCGAAGATTCGCAGGTATTCAATCGCCTGATCTGGGCCCGGCCAGATGGAAAATTCGATTATTACGACAAGCGCCATCTGTTCCGGATGGCGAATGAACACCAGCGTTATGCCGCGGGCTCAAAAAGACTGACGCTCGAATATAAGGGTTGGAGAATTTGTCCGCTGGTTTGCTACGACCTGCGTTTCCCCGTTTATTCCAGAAACCGTTTTGCGCTTGAAGCCGAAGACCGTTTTGATTATGACCTTCTGTTGTATGTCGCCAATTGGCCCGCCGCCCGTCGTCACGCCTGGAATAGCCTATTGCCAGCACGGGCAATCGAAAATCTTGCCTATGTTGCCGGCGTAAACCGTGTCGGCGTCGATGGCAACTCGATTGAATACGCAGGTGATAGCGTGGCGCTGGATTTTCTGGGACAGCCGCTTGTAGCTGGCGAAAATAAGGCTGAAGTTCTATGCTGCGTATTGTCAGCCAAGGATTTGCAAGCTTATCGCGCGAAGTTTCCTGCCTATCTGGACGCCGATAAATTTGAAATTCTTGATTGAGCCATCCCAACACTCTGGAGTAGGGCTTGTCGCTTATTCGTAATGCTTGCATCGTTCTGTTGACGCTCCTGAGCCAAGTTGCCTGGGCCGATGATTTACCGATTTATCTCAGATCGACACGTGTCTGGGACAGTACCAATGGCCTGCCACACAATACGGCGCAATCCATCACCCAAAGCAAAGACGGTTATATATGGATCGCGACCTGGGAAGGCTTGGCCCGTTTTAATGGACGCGAGTGGAAAGTATTTGATCGCGACGCCATCCCGGGCCTGTCCGATAACGGCATCCGCGCTTTGCTTTCCGCGAAGGATGGCCGTCTGTGGGTGGGCTCTGCGCGCGACGGCCTGTTCAGTTATTTCAAGGGGCAATGGGCCGCCATTCCCTATGAAAACGAGCCAGGGCAATCCCAGATCACGTCATTGTTTGAGGATCGTCAAGGCAAGATATGGATTGCGGCGGCATCGCAAACCATCATGTCGCTGGAGCCCGACGGGAGCTTGAAACGCTATCCTCTTCGGTTGCCCGACGCGATGAACAGCGCACTGGGTTTCGAGCAGGATTCCGAAGGGAATATCTGGCTGGCAACCCGGGTAGGCTTGGCGAAACTGGTCAAGGATCATTTCGAGCTGGTTCCGGTTTTTTCCACACCGGTGAAGTCCGTGACAGCACTGGCCAAGGATGTCGACGGACGTTTGTTGGCAGTTACCGACCAAGGTTTGTTCAAACAGGGTAGTTCGCAATTTATTCCGGTGTCCGGCGGTGAAGAGTTGGGCAGCAAACACCAGGTCGAGTCTATTCTGGTCGAAAGCGCCGACCGCATAATGTTCGGCACGCAAAGCGAGGGGTTGTTTTGCCTGTGCGGCGGAAAGCTGGATCATTTCGATACCAAAAACGGTTTGGTCAATAACCGCATTGCCGCCTTGTTTCTCGATCAGGAAAAAAGTTTGTGGATCGGCACGAATCTTGGCGTGACCCGAATCCGAACCGGCCAAATAACCCGCTATGCGCGCCATAACGGATTGAGCGATGACTATGTTCGCGCCGTTCTGAAAGATAGCGACGGCAGCACCTGGGTGGGCACCAGTGCCGGCCTGAACCAGATCAAGAATAATGAAATCCAGCAATGGGGGCCGGCGCAGGGTCTCTCCAGCGGAAGCGTGTACTCCCTGATGCAGAGGAAACCCGGCGAGCTCTGGATAGGCACGGCAGATACCGGCATCAGTATTTTGCAGGACGGGAAGTTTCGAAACATTTCACGCGACAAGGGCCTGCCGTCGAACCAGGTTCGCGGTTTGGTTGCAGATGGCGAACGCGTATGGGCCGGATTGGGTGCACGCGCAGGCGGCGGCGTCGCGCTGATAGAAAACGAGCACGTTACGCGCTTATTCGGCAGCGATCTTGCCGTGCGTGCATTGTTTCTCGATTCGAAGAAACGCCTGTGGATCGGTTCCACTTCGGGAATTTTCTATATTGAAAATAATGAATTGAAATCCTGGAAAAAATCCGACGTCAGTCTTCAATACGCGTTCGCCTTTTATGAAGACGAACGGGGCGTGATCTGGGTGGCTGCCGACAATGGGCTGTACCGCATCGAAAACGAGCAGGTGACGTCGATCGGCCTATCCAGGGGAATTCCCAATGTCCCCGTCCTGGGCGTGATCGGGCAAAACGACAGTCTCTGGATATGCACCAACAAAGGCGTGGTGCACTTGAATCGCAAACAACTGGACGGCATCGCAATCGGTACCGAAAAAGAACTTTCCATTACCGGCCTGGACCAGTCGCAAGGTCCGCTTGCCCGCCTGCAATGCAATGGCGGTGGCAATCCGGTGATGATGCTGGATCAAAGGTATCTGTGGTTTGCCACATCGAGCGGACTCGCGTTGCTCGATCTCAAGAAACAGGAGCAATTCAATTCCAAACCAATGACCTTGGTTGAATCAATCACCATCGATGGTATTCCGGTAATCGATCCAAACCAGTCCACCTTTGGCCCGGGCCTGAGACGTATCGATTTCTCCTTTGCCGCACCGACCTTCATTGCGCCGGAGCAAGTGCAATATCGGGTTAGGCTTGACGGTTTTGACGACGGCTGGCAAACGCCCGATTCCCTGAATCGCGTTTCGTATACCAATCTTGCACCCGCAAAATACGTGCTGAATCTAGAAGCTGACGACGGTTTTGGCCGCTGGTCGGGGCAAGTGGCGAAGTATCCGTTTGTCGTCAGGCCCTACCTTTGGCAGCGGATGGGTTTTTGGTTCGTCTTGATAGCGCTGTTTGCCGTTTGCGTGCTCGCCGCCTACCGCTATGCGGTGAACAGCGCCCGGCTCCGCGAAAAAGTGCTGGAACAGGTGGTGACGGAACGCACGGCGGAAATACAGAATTACGCCAACAACCTGGAAAAAATCAGTCAGGAACGCGAAGACCTGCTGGCGGTTCTGCAAAAGCAAACCGACGGTTTGGCAAAACTGGCAAGTGAAGATGCGTTGACCGGTTTGGCGAACCGCCGAAGTCTGGAAATGAGCTATAAACGCCTGTTTGAACCGACCAGGAGCGAAGGCAGGCCAATCAGTGTTGCAGTTGCCGATATCGATTTGTTCAAGGCGATCAACGACAACTTGGGCCACCACGCCGGCGACGATGTGATTCGGCAAGTAGCCTTGAAACTCAAGCAGGTAACTCGTGGCCGTGATCTGGTGGCCCGCATCGGCGGCGATGAATTCGTGCTGATTTTCCCGGGTATGTCGGCTCAGGCGACTGCCGAAATCTGTGACCGATTGTGCCGCGATATGGCAGCACTGGATTTCGGCGTTGCCTATGGTCCGCTTAAAATCACCATGAGTATCGGCGTCAGCGATTGTGCCACCGCAATCAGTCTGGAAAGGCTGATCGCAGATGCTGACAGGGCGCTCTACGAAGCCAAAAATTCCGGCCGGAACAGAGTCGTTGTACGTTCAAGCTAAATGTCCTATAACATTGTGTTTATGCGTTTGTTTAGTCAGACCGCGCTCGACAAAAATATGAGTAAAATAATCATGAATATCAAAAACTTGGCCATCTTCTCGCTTCTGGCTTGCGTCTCGGCAACCTGTTTTGCCGCGAAGCCGAAAACGCCCGTCACTCCGCAACCAACAGGTCCGCAAAAGCCCGTCATTGCGGTCGCGGAGTTCAAAAATGAAACCAATGCCAGCTGGTGGAGCAGCAGCGTCGGTAAAGACCTGGCCGGGTTGCTCAGTAATGAACTGGCCGCAACGAATGAATTTCGCGTTGTGGAACGGCAAAAAATGGATGCCATCATCCAGGAACAAAACCTGATGGCTTCCGGCCGTGCCAAGCTGAGCAACGCGGCACAAATGGGCAAGTTGTTTGGTGCACAATATCTGGTCATGGGCACCGTCACGTCCTACGAAGAACAAGCCAAATCCAGTGGTTCGGGTTTGAGTTTCGGCGGCATTTCGGTCGGCGGCAAATCGGCACAGGCCTATGTCGCGGTCGATATACGCGTCGTAGACACCACGACGGGCGAGATCGCCTTTGTTCGCACGATCGAAGGCAATTCAAAAAGCGGTGGAAGCAATTTGAGCTTCTCCAAATTCGGTGCCAGCGGCGGTTTCCAGAATGAGGAAAACAAACCGGCAGGCAAGGCGATTCGGGCCGCCATCGTGATGGTCAGTGATTATCTGGAATGCGTGATGGTACTCAAGGATGGTTGTGAATCCGGATTTGACCAGCAAGACAAGCGCCGCAGGAAGAAAACGTCCGATAGTCTCGATATTGATTAAGTAAAAGACATCTATTGATAAAAAGGCCGCGATAGCGGCCTTTTTGTTGTCGGGGATTTGACCAATCAGTTATTGGCAATAATTCCCAGGCTTGAAGTCGATTTCTGAGTAACCTGGTTCCCGGGGAAGCGTCCGTAAATTTTGGCCTTGCCGATGTTGATGATTCCCGACAATTGCGATGGACTGATTGCCGGATCAATGTCGTTTTCATCGATGGTGAATCCATTAATCTTGATATTGCCGAAATTCAACGCGCCGAGTGCAAAAGCCAGCGGGTTTTTATTCTGGCGAATGGTATTGCTGTGGATTTTCGAGAACGACAGACTCAATTCGCCATGGTTGATGATGACGCCGGCATCGTGAGCCTGTACCGGCATCTGGTTGTAGGCCAGCTCGGAGTTGCTGAGACTCAAGCGTCCGAAATTGGTGATGATGGCCTGGGCCTTGCCCGAATCGGTGTCCACGATTTTTACCCGGTCAAGCAGCATGTCGCCGCGATTGATCAATGCCCCTTCGCTGCCTTCGGCTAGGATCAGGTTGTGGAATACGACATGGCTGCCTTTTTCGGTGCTGATCAATGTCACCGATGATTTTGTATAGCGGCGGATTTCCGCGCCGTTTCCGTTGATGACCAGCGTGTTTTTCAGCACGGGAAGAAGATTTGCGCCGGACGGCGTACTGATGGCGTATAGCCCGTGTTTGGAAAGTGTAATGACATCCGCTTCGGGGCTTTCGTTGGCTAATGTGATGGCCTTCAATAATCCGATGTTGTCACCGTTGGGAATGATGAATTCTTTGGCACTGCAAGGCAGTGTAATGAGCAGTAGTGATGAAAATATTAAACGATGTGCGAGATTCATTGGCTGCTCCGTGCGGTGGGGTACTGCTACACCATCCTGTTTTTTTGTAGAGCGTGTACTCCAGTAAAATTGGTAATGCTTGGCAACCGAAAATATTCGCGGCAATAAAAAAAATGCAGAGCTTTTGCTCTGCATTTTTTGTATCCGTTCAATCAATTTTTAATGAATAGATTTTCAATCGTCTGACGGCAAACCTTCCGGACGTTTCCGGAACGGAGGCCGAGGACCAGCTTGCGGACGATCACCTTGCGGGCGAGGACCACGGTTCTGATTTGGACGATCGCCTTGGGGGCGCGGGGCTCGGTTCGGGTCACGATTTTGATACGGCGGGCGGTCGCCTTGTGGACGGTCACCTTGCGGACGCGGACCCCGGTTTTGATATGGCGGACGGTCGCCTTGCGGACGATCACCCTGCGGGCGCGGACCACGGTTTTGATACGGGGGACGAT
>CAZPCE010000028.1:12957-19248 GCA_964584915.1 uncultured Arenimonas sp.
CCTTGCGGACGATCACCCTGCGGGCGCGGACCACGGTTTTGATACGGGGGACGATCACCTTGCGGGCGGTCGCCTTGTGGACGCGGGCCACGGTTTTGATATGGCGGGCGATCACCTTGTGGACGATCGCCTTGAGGACGCGGACCCCGGTTTTGGAATGGACGTTCGCCCTGCGGGTTTGGACCACGTGGCGGCGCTACGCGTGAGCCAGTATCGACACCATCGGGGACATACCAACTACGGAATTCGGCCGGGTTGGCATCCGGTGCACGGGGCGGGCGAGGTCCGCGGTTCTGATACGGAGCACGATCACCCTGCGGACGATCACCTTGCGGACGAGGGCCACGATTTTGATAAGGAGGGCGATCGCCTTGCGGACGATCCCCCTGCGGTCGCGGACCACGATTTTGAAATGGTGGACGATCTCCGGCCGGGCGCGGTGCACGCGGAGCTTCGGCGCGATTGCCGAAATTGTCATCGCGCGGTCCTGCGTTGTACGGACGTTTTTCGCCAAAGGCCGGGCGTGCATTGCCGCGTGGCGTACGGGTGCCTGGATGCGCTGCATCGGCCCCCATCGGGCCACTGAAGGGTTTGCCTTTCGGCTTGAAACCACCCGGTTTTGGACGGCCGGCACCGGCGCCTGGACGACCACGTCCACCGCGCGGACGGTCTTCACGGACGTGATCGAAACGACGCAATTCGCGTGCTTCGTCATTGACCGCGCCGTTCACGTAATTGTTTTGCACGCGATCCTTGCCAACACGAATTTCGGTCGGGCGCGATTTGCGTTGTCCGATCACCGACTGCAAGGTCAGCACGGGGGCATTTTGTTCCAGTTTGAATTCCGCACGCAGGGCTTCAACGGCTTTTTGATCCAGCTCGCTGCAATTGCCGCGCTTCAGCAGGCGAGGCAACGTGATGTTGCCGTAGCGTACGCGTTTGAGGCGGCTGACTTGAAAACCTTGTGATTCCCACAAGCGGCGAACTTCGCGGTTGCGACCTTCGTTCAATACAACCTGGAACCAGGCATGCGAATCGCTAGAACCAATACGTTCGATTTTGTCGAACTTGGCCGGGCCGTCATCCAATGCAACGCCGCGCGCCAATCGATCAACGATATTGTCCGGCACTTCGCCTTGAATGCGAACAACGTATTCGCGTTCAATGGCATTCGATGGGTGCATCAAGGCATTCGCCAATTCGCCATCGGTCGTCAGCAACAAT
This sequence comes from uncultured Arenimonas sp., assembly GCA_964584915.1. Taxonomy (GTDB): domain Bacteria; phylum Pseudomonadota; class Gammaproteobacteria; order Xanthomonadales; family Xanthomonadaceae; genus Arenimonas. The sequence goes on from CAZPCE010000028.1 coordinate 14,182, forward strand.
AATCCCGTGGTGTTGATATCCAGACGGCCAACGGCGATCCAGCGCGCGCCTTTCAGGCGAGGCAGCGATTCAAATACGGTCGGGCGACCTTCCGGATCTTCGTTGGTGGTGACCTGGCCTTCCGGCTTGTTGTAAATCAATACGCTGGCGGGTTCGGTCAGGGCGGTGGCGACGAATGTCTTGCCATCGAGCTCGATGCGATCACCGCTGTGAACTGATTGCCCGACCTGTGCAACTTCGCCATTTACCTTGACGACGCCCTGGGCGATGCGCTCTTCAAGCGCTCTGCGTGATCCAAGGCCTGCTTGCGCCAATACTTTATGTAAACGCTCTTCCGCTTTCGGAGCGATTTCCTCGCCTTCACGTTTAAGCGAGAGCGTTTTGCGATTGTTATCGCTGGTTTCCTTACTCATTTTTATACTCCGGCTCGACGATGTCGCCGGCCTCTTCATTGTGTGTTTCATTTTCATCAAGGGATGTCGTCTCGACAGCCTTTAATTCTTCGTTTTCGTTTGAATCTTCGGCGGAGTTTTCTTCCGCATTTTCGTTTGTTGCTTCATCGGAATTTACCTCCGAAATTTCTTCTGCATTGATCATTGCGGCGGAGGCAACTTGCGGCACGCGATCAAATGGCAGTTGTGGATCCAGTTCCGGAATTTCTTTCAGCTCTGCCAGTGGTGGCAATGCGTCCAGACTCTTCAAGCCGAAGTAATCCAGAAAGCCTTTGGTAGTACCGAACAGTGCTGGTTTGCCCGGAACATCGCGATGGCCGACAACGCGGATCCATTCACGGTCTTCCAGCGCTTTCACCATTTGTGCATTCACCGCGACGCCGCGGATTTGTTCGATTTCACCGCGTGTAATGGGTTGGCGATAGGCGATCAAAGCCAGGGTTTCTAGGGTTGCGCGGGTGTATTTGCTTTGACGTTCGGTCCACAGGCGGGCAACCCAGTTGTGGACTTCGTTCTTCACCTGGAAGCGAAAGCCGGAAGCCACTTCAATCAATTCAACGCCGCGTTCATCGCAGGCTTGCTGCAGTTCGCTGATGGCTCTTTCCACGCTGCCGACCGGTGCCGGTTCGTCATCGGGAAACAGGGCGTAAATTTGCGTAATGCCCAGTGGTTGGGGTGCCGCCATGATGGCCGCTTCGACAATGCGTCGAATCAAATCGTGATCTAAATCGTGATCCATGAATAAAGTCATTATCGGTTGGAAGGTGGGGAGTCCGAAGGAGTATCAAACTCCGATTCGGGTATTACGGGTTCATTGGCCGCATCGCTGTCGGAAGCAGCCAGGGATTTGACGTAAATCGGCGCCATCGGTGCTTCCTGCACGATTTCCAGCAATTGCTCTTTCGCCAATTCCAGGATCGAAAGGAAAGTCACGACAACGCCAAGCTTGCCTTCTTCGACCGTGAACATGGTTTCGAAGGCATGGAACTTGCCGTCGTTGAGCCGCCCCAGCACTTCGCCCATGCGTTGACGCACCGAGAGGGCTTCGCGCTTGATCGCATGATGGGTGAACAGTTCGGCGCGTTTGATAACGTCGCGCAAGGCCAGCAGCATTTCGCGCAAATCCACCGGTGGCGGGACTTTTACGCTGGCACGTTCCGGGACGTGGGCGCTGACCACGTGGGTATCGCGATCCAGTCGGTCCAATTGGTCGATATCTTCGGCGGCTTTCTTGAAGCGTTCGTATTCCTGCAAACGGCGAACCAGTTCCGCGCGCGGATCTGCTTCGATGCCTTCTTCCGAAGGTGGTCGCGGCAGCAACATGCGCGATTTGATTTCCGCCAGCATGGCAGCCATCACCAGATATTCGGCCGCCAAGTCAAAGCGTAAATCCTGCATCACGCCGATGTATTCGACGTATTGGCGGGTGATTTCCGCTACCGGAATGTCAAGGATATTCAGGTTCTGCCGGCGAATCAGGTACAGCAATAAATCGAGCGGGCCTTCGAAGGCTTCGAGAATCACCTCGAGCGCATCGGGCGGAATGTAGAGATCTTGCGGCATCTGAAGCACAGGCTGTCCCAAAACCATCGCCAACGGCATTTCCTGCTGTTGCGGCAATATCGGGAAAATCGAGCTGGTTTCTTCGGTCGCGATAGGCGCGGGGTCGTTATTCATCAATCTGCTTGTTATTGAATGAGAACATCGTTTTCAATAGTGTTCTCAAAGTGAAACTTCGTGGAAACCCTGTCTTATTATCTCGGGTGTTTCGCTAGTGCAATCAATCACGCTGGTAGGGCCCGGATCGCAATCTCCTGCGTCCAACAGCACATCTACCCAACGCAAACACCGCTCGATAACAGCCTGTATTTCATGGCTGGCCAGATCGTCTTCCTCCGGCAACACCACGCTGGTACTGAGTAGCGGTTCCCCCATCAACTCGAGCAAGGAATTCATCGCCGCGTGCCGCGGTAAACGAACACCAATTTCGCGGCGCTTGCTGCGGCCACTATGCTTTAGACGACGGGGTAATTCTGGGGAGGCCGGTAATATGAACGTCACAGGCCCTGGGCAGTGTGTACGCATCAGCCGGAAGGCTGAATCCTCAAGCCGGGCCAAACGGCCGGCCTCACTCAATGTGCGACAGAGTAAGGTGAAAGGGTGCTTGCTGTCCAGTTGCCTGAGCCGGATCACCCGGTTCTCTGCCTCGACTGCGTTCAGGTTCCAGACGAATGCGTAGCCGGCATCGGTAGGACAAAGCGCCAAACCGCCATTCTTCAGGCAATCGGCCGCTTTCTGCAAAAAACGTTCCTGAGGCGTGATCGGATGAAGTTCGTAGTGATCGGGCATTCGTATGGCAGGGCAAAGGCAGGCAAGTGCGCGGGGAATGTAGGCCTGCATTCTACGATGCTTCAATGGCTTGGAGTGGCAAACTGCAAATTTACCCGAAATAAAAAGCCGCCTGTTAGGCGGCTTTTAGTTTTGGCGGAAGCGGTGAGATTCGAACTCACGGTGGGCTATTAACCCACGGCAGTTTTCAAGACTGCTGCCATAAACCGCTCGGCCACACTTCCTGGATAGTTTCCGGAGGAACCAACATGGGTCAGTATCCGCATCGGAGAATGGTCAAGGCAAGGACAGTAAGCCCGTTTCCATGATCCGTATTTTAACCGACTTGTATGCTTTGTAGGAATTTTCCTACAAAAAATTAAGTATTTTTTCGGTTGTCGCCATTCGTCAGGCCGCTTAAGCTGCACTGACTTGAATGGGGAAATTCAATGATTCGTGTGTTTTTGCTGGACGATCATGCGTTGGTGCGGGCGGGTTATCGCATGATTCTACAAAATGAGCTTGATATAGAAGTAATTGGCGAGGCTCCGAGCGGCGAAGAGGGCCTGCCGGCCATCAAGAAATTATTGCCCGATGTCGTGCTCTGCGATCTGCATCTGCCTGGCATAAGTGGCCTTGAAATTACCGACCGTTTGGTCAGAGGGCAGGTCGGCCCCAAAGTCGTGATCGTATCAGTGCAGGAAGAAGGCCCGATGCCGAAGCGTTTGCTTGATGCGGGTGCCAGCGCCTATGTTGGCAAGGCCTGCGATGCAAAAGAATTGCTGAAGGCCATACGTGAAGCGGCACGCGGCAAGCGGTATGTCGGTGTTGAGCTTGCGCAGCGATTGGTATTTGGCGGAGACCAGACGGCTTCGCCATTTTTTGAATTATCGCCGCGAGAAATGGAAATCAGCATGTTGCTGTGTCAGGGGTTGCGTGCGGAAGACATCGCAAGAAAATTGAATTTGAGCGGCAAGACGGTTGCGACCCATAAATCGCGCTTGATGAGCAAGTTGGGCGTGAGCGACACCATGAGCATGGCGCGCCTGGCAGCGCAGCACGGGATTACCGAACCCGCCAAGGCCTTGTAAGCCAAATCGTGGGATCGTCCGGGTGATTGAGAACTATAAATATGTTCGGAGCCAATGCTGCGTAAAGGTCCATTAACCTTTCGAAAACAGAAATAAGAAACGCCGAGCTATGCTCGGCGTTTTTCGTTCAACAACCAGGCAATCAAAAATCAAATCAATTTTTGCTGATCGCCTTCTTCCAAATTTTCCATTGGGTCGTTCGTTTGGGTTTTAGCCACATTCGAAGTTTCTGCAGGCTTGGGTGCAACGAAAGCTGCCGGTGCCGGTGCACTGAATGCAGGCGGGACAGAAACAACTGGTGTTACCGAAGTTGCCGCAGCGGGTGCCGGTGCAGTAAATGCCGCAGGCACTGGGGCGGCCGGAGCAGGTACGGCAACAGGAGCCGGTGCACTGAATGCAGGCGGAACAGAAACAACTGGTGTTTTCGGAGTTGTCGCAGCAGGAGCCGGTGCGCTAAATGCCGCTGGCACTGGATTAGTTGGAGCAGTAACTGCAGCCACGGGCGCAGGAGCAGTGAATGCTGCTGGCACGCTTGTAGCCACGGCTGTTGGAGCCGTAATCGAAGCCGGCGCACTGTTAGCTGCTGTTGCGCTTGAAACTGGCGCTGCTGTTGGTGTTGGAGCAGGCACAGTGTTCGCTGCGGGAACGACCGGTTTGACGACAGCCTCAGGCACGATTTCCTGTTTCGGAGTTGCAGCAAGCAATTCCGCAGTGACGGGAAGTTCCTGCGTAATTTTCGCATCGCTTTCAAAGTCGACTGGAGCAGGCTTGACGGCTTCAACTTGTTCGAACTTGCGCTCGGTCACCACTTCTGCTGCGACCGGTTTGTTTTCAACGCGTGTTTCAACGACAGGAGCTGGGTTCGATGCAATCTTCTCGGAAGAAAGTGAGTCATCCAGATCATCAAATTCCGATTCGGCGCGCGTTACCGGCATAGTAGATACCAGAACGGGCGCTACAAAAGCCGGAACGTGAGCAGGCTTGGGTTGATCGATAGCCGATTCATTGTCTGAACTTGCTTCCTCTTCATCGCCCTCTTCATCATCAAAATCGGCAGATGAATTTTCATTGGGAGCTGCATTTGGATCTTGCGGACCTTGATCGGGACGACGACGACGACGGCCGCCGCGGCGGCCACGACGACGGCGAGCGCCTTCGGCGCTTTGTTCGTCATCGGTTTGCGTGCCGGCAACATT